>CAUCOL010000164.1 GCA_958444395.1 uncultured Lachnospiraceae bacterium | reverse complement strand
CTTATAGGAGGGGGAATAAATGGTATGTGAAAAGGAAGCGGATACACCAGAGACGATTTATAGTTTTAAATCAATCGAACTTGTGGCAGTATCGGAAGAGGTGCTCTTACCGGAACCTGTATAGGAAGTGACCGGTAGCTTTGTTGCCAGACGGTATATGCGCGAAGCATAGGTCTGGATCGATTTTGTAAAAGAGCTGTCAGAGGAAAGTACCGTGGCAATCTTGGAAGGTTTGCATTCCAAAAATTTGTCGGCATCGATCTTTAATTCTCCGTTGCTTTTTAATTCAATTCCGATCGAGGAAAGATCCTCCTTTTCGTTCTTTGTCATTTTGGCAAGCTGTTTTTTCAGGGACTGGATCGAACTGCTTCCGGCAGTCTCAGAAGATCCCAGCAGATTGTTATAGGTGTCGATAAAAGCCTTCGTATTTTGATAGATCTCTGTAGCATGATCGGCATCATAGTCCAGAGAGCGCAGCTTTTTCGTCAGCTTCTTCATGGCATCCGCATCGGCGGTTACCAGAGATTCAGATGTCATACTGCTGCGGTATTCGCTCTTACGGGCATAACGATTCTTGGAGTAAGCGGTACGAAGATAAAAATCGTAGCTGTAGTTACCGTTAAATGGACTGATAGTGCTCATAAAAATACCTCTTTTCTATTCAAAACTGCGAAAATCACGGATCAATCGTTCCTGCGACCGTCTGAAATAACGAGCGCAGGATGGTCTGTTATGTATATCGGCAGAAAGTATTTCCAGATAAACAGAGTTGAGATAAATATTTAAACGTGGTATGCTAGTACAACGTAAATGAAATGATCAGCCGGCATCAAAGTGTCAGAAAGTGAATGTGTGATGCACGGGTATAACGAATCATGAATCATTGATCATAAGAAAGGCGTTACAGTTGTTATGTTATTTCGTGAGTTGAGAGAAGAGGATAAGGAATGGTTGACGCAGGCGTTTTGGGAGGACCAGAGAAAAGCCTGTGAGTTCAGTTTTGCAAATAATTATCTGTGGGATATGGTATATCATGTGCAGGTGGCGGAGTGTCATGGATGTGCGATCCTGCGGTATGTGGAAGGGGAAGAGACGGTCTATGTCTTCCCATGCGGGGCAGGGGACAAGTTTGCTGCCCTGCAGGAGATGCTTGCACAGGCGGAAGAGTCCGGCGGTGTATTGAAGATGACCGGTGTGACCAAAGAAGAGACAGAGTATCTGCAACAGCATTTTCCGGATGTATTTCAGATCGAGACAGACAGGGATGATTACGACTATATTTATAATACACAGGATCTGATTCACCTATCGGGCAAAAAGTACCACGGAAAGAGAAACCATATCGCCCGATTTAAGGATACCCCCTGGGCGTATGAAGAGATGGGAGAGGAGAATCTGGAGGAATGTCAGCAGATGCTTGCCATTTGGAAGCAGAAGCGTGCCGATAAATGGGATGATCTGATGGAAGAGGAATATCATGTAGTACAGAAGGCATTGCGGGAGTTTGGTAGACTGGATCTGCAGGGAGGACTGATCCGGCAGAAGGGAGAGGTTGTGGCTTTTACGATGGGAGAACCCCTGACAAAGGACACATATGTTGTTCATTTTGAAAAGGCATTTCCGGAGATACAGGGTGCCTATCCGATCATCAACCAGCAGTTTGTAGAGCATACCTGTCAGGCATATGCTTACGTAAACAGAGAGGAGGATGATGGGGAAGAGGGTCTTCGTCGTGCGAAGTTGTCGTATCATCCGGCAATCTTACTGGAAAAATTCAGGGTGACGCAGAAGAAATAGCAGCAGTGTAAAGGGAGGAACATAGGAAGATGGAGCCGGGCAAAGCGAAGCAGCGGAGCACGGAGACAGGCGTAACAGTGTATATGGGAGAGACACAGGTAACAGTGAGTGTGGGGACAGAGGCAAGGGGATGAAGGGAATGGAAAGATATAAGATATTGATCGTAGAGGATGACGAGATCATTGCCCGCGAAGAAAAACAGGCACTGGAACAATGGGATTACCAGGTCGAGTGTGTGCAGGATTTTAAACATGTGTTGCAGCATGTCGAGCGTTTTATGCCGGAGCTGATCCTGATGGATATTCATTTGCCGGTGTATAATGGATTTTACTGGTGCCAGCAGATCCGCACGGTCAGTAAGGCACCGGTTGTATTTGTGTCTTCGGCAGATGATAATATGAATATCGTTATGGCGATGGACATGGGGGGCGATGACTTTATCACGAAACCATTTGATAAAACGGTTATGACAGCAAAGATCCAGGCGATGCTTCGCAGGACCTACACGTATCAGGGGCAGATGAATGTGCTGCGTGCCGGCGAGCTGTTGCTGAATCTGTCCGAGGGAACGGTTCTTTACCGGGAGCAAAAGACAGATCTGACGAAGAATGAATTAAAGATTCTGCAGATTCTGATGGAGAACAGTGGAACGACTGTCAGCAGAGATGATATTATGATGCGTCTGTGGGAGGGAAATGAGTTTATAGATGACAATACCTTGACAGTTAATGTAACAAGGCTTCGGCGTAAGTTAAAGGAGATGGGAGTGTCTGATGTTATCGCTACGAAAAAGGGACAGGGCTATATGATACAGGCAGTGTAAGCAAAAGAAAAAGTAAATATACGACGCAAAGCATCTGCAGAATGGAAGATAGTGTGAAAAATACTGCTGATGCAGTATTTTTGCACACAGCTATTTGTGCCGCAGGCGTCACAAAATAGCCCTGATCGCAGAGCAAAATCTGATATTTTGCTCGCGGTTCTTTCGATGCAAAGCATCTGCAGAATGGAGGTTAGTGTGAAAAAAGAAAACAGAGTGGCAGGATTTGTGCATGATAAGCGGGGAATGATTGGTCTGTGGACAGGCAGTCTGTTTTTTATCGTTCTGATCATATGGCTGAATCACGTTCCGATGTATTCGATCCGGTATATTATGCTGCTGTATATTGCAGCCGGTATCGTGGTCAGTGTGGCATCTTATCGAAAGTATTGCCGAAACTGCATGGAACGGCAGAGGATCCTGCAGGAGCCGGCGTTGAATATACCGGAGGATCTGAGCAGATATCCTCTGGCGGAACAGGAATATATGAACAGTATCCGGGAGATTTATGCAGCGCATCGGAGAGAGCAGAGTCTTCTCGTACAAAAGGAGCAGGAACGGGAGAATTATATCCGGCTGTGGGTGCATCAGATCAAGACACCGATGACGGCGATGCGTCTGCTGGTGCAGGATGAGAAACAGCTCGACCGGAAGGAGATTGAAAAAGAACTGTTTGAAATAGAAAAGTATCTGGATACGATGCTTCAGTATATCCGTCTGGACAGCCTGAATGCAGACCTGCAGCTGGAAAGCTGCAGCCTGGCGGAACTGGTACAGTCTTCGGTGCGGTATTTTTCCCGTTCCTTTATCCAGAAGAAGCTGACGGTACAGCTGGAAGGACTGGATATCCGGGTGAAAACAGATCCAAAGTGGCTTCTGTTCGCATTAAACCAGATCGTATCGAACAGTTTAAAATATACCAGGCAGGGTGGGATAAAATTCTTTGGATATAGAGACGAGACGGCACAGCAGATTTATCTTGTGATTGAGGATACCGGCTGTGGGATTGATCCACAGGATCTGCCGCGGATCTTTGAACAGTCATTTACAGGCTACAATGGTCATATGGATCGTAAAGCAACCGGAATCGGTCTGTATCTGACGCATCAGATACTGGACCGTCTGGGACACACGATCCGTATCACATCTGAAGTGGGACAGGGAACCCGTGTATTGATCGGTTTTTCCGATTGGAATGCCAACCTTACAGAAATGTAAGGTTTAGAAAGGAAATGTAAGGTCAGATTATGGCAGTGCATTTCTTTTTTTGTTATCTTATAAGTGTTCAAAGGCAACGGATTCAGAAAAGGAGAGAAAAATGGCATTATTAGAAGTAAGACATGTAAAAAGAATCTATACGACCCGCCTGGGAGGAAATAAAGTAGAAGCACTGCGTGATGTGAATTTCTCTGTGGAAGAAGGCGAATATGTAGCGGTTATGGGGGAGTCCGGCAGCGGAAAGACCACACTGTTAAATATTCTGGCGTCTATTGACCGCCCGACTTCCGGAGAAGTGGTTCTGAATGGAAAGAGTACCGGAAGCATTCGAGAGAATGAACTGGCACGCTTCCGCCGTGAGCATCTGGGATTTGTATTTCAGGATTTTAATCTGTTAGACAGCTTTTCACTGGCAGATAATATCTGCCTGCCGCTGGTGCTGGCTGGACAGAAATATCCACAGATTGAACCAAAACTGAAAGAAGTGGCTGGACAGATCGGTATTACCGATCTGTTGGAGAAGTATCCGTTTGAAGTATCTGGAGGTCAGAAGCAGCGTGCTGCAGTAGCCAGAGCGATCATCACCAGACCGGAGCTCCTTCTGGCGGATGAACCGACCGGCGCACTGGATTCACGTTCCACGGCGGATCTGCTGGGAACCTTTGCATCGATCCATGAGGCAGGTCAGACGATCGTGATGGTGACACATTCGACGAAAGCAGCTGCGCACGCAGACAGAGTATTATTTATCAAAGATGGCGAGATCTATCACCAGATCTACCGTGGCGGCATGGATAATGATGCAATGTATAAAAAGATTTCGGATGCATTGACGGTATTATTGGTTCAGAATGATTCGGATCATGCAGTATGACAGGGGGAGACTAACATGGGAATCAGATATTATTTTCGACTGGCAT
>CAUCOL010000163.1 GCA_958444395.1 uncultured Lachnospiraceae bacterium | reverse complement strand
GGGGCGGTGGATACTTCGGTTTACAGCAAAATGTTTCGCTGTGTTCAGAGCTATGATGCAGTGGGTTGTCTGGAGCTGATCGATCGGATGATGACGGATGGAAGAGATCTGGGACAGTTTGTTAATGAATTTATCTGGTATCTGCGGAATCTGCTGTTGGTGCGGGCTGCCGGTACCGGAGAAAATATCGTAGATGCATCTGCAGAACAGCTGGCATTATTGGAAGAAGAAGCACAGATGCTTGACGAAGATGCGCTGATAAGGTATATTCGGATATTGTCAGAGTTATCGAACCAGATCCGCTATGCAGTACAAAAGAGAGTATTGATCGAGGTGACGATCATTAAATTATGTCGTCCGCAGATGGATACAACACAGGATCTTACGACTTTAAAGCAGAGGATTGCGTCGATCGAGAAGCAGCTGGAAGAAGGAAGCTTTGTGGTACAGGCAGCACCTGCTGTTGTGCAGGAGACAGCACCGGAACAGCCGGCAGCACCGAAGATCATACCAAAAGCGGTGCCGGAGGATATCCGGCAGGTGATTCAGAATTGGAACACGATCTTTAGTCAGTGCGGTCCGGTCGAACGTCAGAGCCTGCAGATGGCAAAAAAGGTCGTAGGAGACGATGGTGCACTGATCCTGCAGTTTACGGATCCGGTGGATGAAGGGTTGTTTCAGCAGGACGATGGCAAACGGCTGGAGGAGATCAAAACGATCATCTCCCGGGCGATCGGAAAAGAGGTTACGGTACAGACACGGGTTGTCACAGAGACAGTGGATAATCAGTATGATGACATCGAAAAGTTTATCCATTTCGATGGAATAGAACGTATGGATTAATGTAAGATTATATGACATGATGTCACAATTATAGAAAGGCAGGGTTATAGAAATGGCAAAAAGAGGTGGATTTCCAGGTGGTGCAATGCCTGGCAACATGAACAATCTGATGAAGCAGGCACAGCGTATGCAGCGACAGATGGAAGAAAAAACAAAAGAAATGGAAGAAAAGGAGTTTGAAGCAACTGCCGGCGGCGGTGCCGTTACGGTAAAAGTGTCAGGCAAAAAGGAAGTCCTTTCCGTAAAACTTTCGGAAGAAGTAGTAGACCCGGATGATATTGAGATGCTGGAGGATCTGATCGTAGCAGCAACAAATGAAGCGCTGCGTAAGATGGAAGAAGAGAACAGCCAGATGATGCAGCAGCTGACCGGCGGTCTGGGAGGACTTGGCGGAGGCTTATTCTAATGGATGTTTACAGCAGTCAGATCACCACACTGGTAGAGCAGTTATCCAGATTGCCGGGAATCGGTGCCAAATCTGCACAGCGTCTGGCATTTCATATATTGAATATGCCGCAGGATCAGGTGCAGGCTCTGTCACAGGCGATGGTCAATGCCAAAGAAAAGGTACATTATTGCAAAGAATGCTGTACATACACAGATGGAGAGCTTTGTCCCATCTGTGCCAGTGAAAAACGAAATCATAAGGTGATCATGGTCGTAGAGAATCCAAGAGATCTGGCAGCCTATGAGAAGACCGGGAAATTTGATGGTGTATATCATGTACTGCATGGTGCGATCTCTCCGATGCTGGGAATCGGTCCGGCGGATATCCGCCTGCGCGAATTGATGATCCGTCTCCAGAAGGATGTCGATGAAGTGATCGTCGCGACCAATAAAAATCTCGAAGGGGATGCCACGGCAACCTATATCAGTAAACTGGTCAAGCCGACCGGGATTAAGGTCAGCCGCATTGCCAGTGGTGTGCCGGTGGGCGGTGACCTAGAATATATTGATGAAGTGACGCTTCTGCGGGCGCTGGAGGGAAGGACGGACATGTAAGGTCTCACAGATCCCATCAGCGATAAAAGCGGACAGCTGCATGACAGTACTCAGGTTTGTTGTCTGCAGGGACAGGGCATTTTGTCTGGAAGAGCGGTTGACGATCCCGGTGATATGGATATCGCCGGCTTCGGGAAGATAGCGGTCAACACCGATGCCGGGATGCAGACAGCCGTCACCGAGTGTGACGAATCCTACGTGCTCCGGGACACCTAAAGAAGCGTCGATCGCAACAACATATGGATGAAAATAGCAGTTTTGTATGTGGTTTAGTATTGTGTCCAGATTACCGGCGTGAACGGTATGCTGCAGCGAACCATATACGACTGCTTTTTTTTGTCGGCAGGGATCTTCCGGATGAGCATTTAAGAAAAAAGAACCGAAGGAGTGCGCCGATCCCTGTTTGTCTGTATATTGTAACAGAGACTGTCCTACCAGAGGCCCCAGACAATCGCCGGTCGCACGGTCTGAACCGATACAGAGAAATACCAGGGGGCGGTCTGGTTCAGCGAGGTTTAGTTTTCTGGTCAGTTGTTTCATGAAATTTTTTCTGCTTTTTGCAATGGTTCCATCGAAGTACATGGATGCATTTTTGGAATAGATCATATACGCCTCCTTTATATGCCTGTGGTTAGCACAGCTGCCTGCCGGGATAACACTCGTCTGATCACCGACAGGCTGATATGCCTGATTGATATGATTGTATGGAGTGTAGCCCAAAAACATGCTTTTCAATCAAAGGGATGGCAAAAAAATTCTGTCGAAGAAGAAAAGAAAATAGAGGACATGCCTTTGGTGCTTCGACACGAAAATCAGTCAGAAAATGCTACAATCCATGAGAACGAAAAAGGGATGCTCCGATTACAAATGGTTTCCGGTCATCAAGAGAGGGGAAATTATCTGCCGTCGGAACAGAGCGAATGGATGGAAAAAGCCGTCCGGAAAGGTGCTGGAATCATGGAAACAACAAAAGCTGGCACAAAGGAAGAAAAGGAATGGTATGTATACCGTGACTTTCCCAAGAATATACGACAGATGGGGATTCCACTGCCCGGAACCAAAATATACATGGAAGATTATGTCATGACCTATCTGAAACAGGAGTTTGGAAAAGCCGGAGAGGGGTGCATTGCCTTGCTGATCGGAACCAAAGGACAGGAAAAGGCAAGGGAAGCACTGTTTGTATATGGTGCGATCGCATTGGAGGAGCAAGTATTTCAGGAAGAGAGTATGGACAAGACCGCCTGGAAGCAGGTATATGGTCAGATGCAGGAAGCATTTCCGGGGGCAAAGATCCTGGGATGGGCATGCGGCGTGGCAGTCTGGAACAGCCAGATTGACAGGCGGGTACATCGGATACAGGATAAATATTTTGCGCAGGAACAAAACATATTATTTCTGGAGGATATGGGGGAAAAGGAGGAACGCATCTATCTGTGGGAGCAAGGCGGTCTGCAGGAACAGACAGGGTACTATGCCTATTATGAAAAGAATCCCCAGATGCGGGAATTTATGCTGGGAACAGAAGAAAACGAAAGCATTGATGATGGGTATCAGGACCGGGTAACACACTCGATGCGCCAGATCATAGAAACAAAGGAAGAGGACAAGGAGCATAAGTTGCAGAGGATGACCTATGGCGGTATAGCGATCGCGGCACTGGCGGTACTGCTGGGGGTACATCTGATGATGGACAGCAGCAGCCGGATACGAAGCATGGAACAGACGGTCAATACACTGTCGGAATATGTGGAACAGCGGCAGGATACATTGAAAAATGTGTCAGCTGAGACAAAAGAACTGAATCAGAAGCTACAGGATGGACAGGCAGAAGAAACAGCTGATCCGGGGGCAGAAGATGACAGTAAAACGGACAGCAGTACAACTGGAGGCAGTGAAGCCGGTGAAAGCAAGGCAGACAGCAGTGAAGCCGAAAATGAAGCGGACGATCATGGAACCGCCGGCACAGCTGCCGGAAATGTCTGGGAACAAAACCCACAGGCCAGAGCAGTTACGGCGAAAAGTAACATGCAGAATTATATTGTGCAAAAGGGGGACACGCTGTCACAGATCCTTTGGCGGCAGTATCACAGTCTTTCTTATAAGAAAAAAGTAAAGAAAATAAATAATATATCGGATGAGGATAAGATCTACGAGGGACAGTGTCTTTTCCTTCCGGATAAAAAATAGAAAAGGTACGCCGGTAAAAGAAAGAGGCAAAACGGAAGTGACGGTTGTATATTTGCAGGAATTTATGTAAAATAGATGGCATGGTAAGGTACAAAAGCTGTAGTTTGGCAGAAAGGCATGGAATTGCATATGATGGAAAAGGAACCATTTGAGGAGGATGGTATGGAAAAGGCAGCAGGCGGCAGAAAAAAGCTGTTTGTGCTGATCTGTATTGCCAGTGTGATCGTGGCAGTGGGGATCTTCATATTATTGTTCAATGGATATGTAAATAAAAAATACACCGGTTACGAGGTACTCAAAACGATCGACCGCCCGGAGGATGCGACACAGAGTTATATTCACCAGAACGGACATCTGATCCGTTACAGTAAGGATGGCATATCCGAGCTGGATGAAAATGGCGAAAACATTTGGACCGGCAGCTATGATATGAGCAATCCGGTCGTCAGCATGTGCGGAGAGTATACATTGGTGGCAGATATTGGTGGCAAAGAAGCCTATATCTACAACGGCAAAGATACAGGAACAGAGATATCCGTAGATTATGAGATCCGTCAGGCACAGGTATCCAAGCAGGGGCTGATTGCGCTGGCACTGCAGGATACAGCATCCGACATGATCGCCATTTACAATCCGTACGATGTCTCCGCCAAGCTGCTGGTGGAGATCCCGACGAATGTGGAAGATGGCTATCCGGTCAGTATGGCACTTTCTCCGGACGGCACCAGTGTTGTGGCAGCCTATC
>CAUCOL010000162.1 GCA_958444395.1 uncultured Lachnospiraceae bacterium | reverse complement strand
CCGTTGTACGATCGCCGCAGCAGGTGGATCGATCAGAAGCCGGTTATGATCATCGGGTGCTTTGCGGTAACCGTAGCAGGCAAAAGCACCGATAAACTGTCCGGCGTGCTGTTTTGTCCGGAAGGTAGAGCGGACTTTACAGCTGATATCTCTCGGATAAAAACCATTAAACATATTTTTTATATCAATCATCATATCACGGGAGGAATCCACTTCATAATAACTCTTATCAATGTGGTCATCGATCGCGACCAGGCGTACTCTGTGTAAAGGAAAATATTCCTGCACAAAATAACTTGTTTTCTGATTATTTCTTCCCAAACGTGACAGATCCTTTAGAAGAATTCCAAAGACATGCTTTGCTTCAATATCCTTCAGAAGTTCCCGGAAAGCCGGACGGTCAAAATGTGTCCCTGACCATCCATCGTCTATGTACCATTTATAGGATACGTCAGGAGCGATTCGTCGGATGGCATCCATTAATTTCATTCGCTGGTGTGCTACGCTCAGGCTTTCGGCTTTATCGCCATCTTCCCGGCTGAGCCGTATATAGAGTGCCCACCAGCCTGTTGTATCACAGGTGGGTGCGGATTGGCAGAAGAGATCGTTTTTCACAGGGAGCCTCCATCGGACTGTTTTTCGGAGAGGATTTGCTGTGAGACAGCCGTATGATATGGTTGCTGCAGATGAAGTCGGATCACCTGTCGCAGCCGTTCTTCTAAGGTAGAAGTATTTTGAAAGGTGCGTTGTACGATCCATTGATCTTGTGATTCCATGACGTTGTCCTTATCCCTTTGATTAGTAATATATATGCTGCGTGAAATAAAAAATGCGGATAGATGGAAAGAAGGCTGGCAGTAATATGCGGATGAACCGCGCACTACAGCCAGCCTGTGTGGATCAGAATAAAAGGGGATGGATCATACAACCAGATTGGTGATCCATACGCCCTTTTTCACTAATGTATAGCCGACGATTACCTTGATCAGATCCGCACTCTGCACCAGGATGTAGATGGTCAGGATAGGAAGTGCAGTAAAGTGGCAGAGCGTAAAGGCAAGTGTTACCGATACAGTCCAGGTAAATACGCTGTCAAACAGGAAGGTGATGATGGTTTTTCCTCCGGAACGCAGAGTGAAGTATAACACATTCAGAAATCCCTGCAATGGGAAGAAGGAGGCGGTAATGATGATAAACCACTGTCCCAGATGGCGGACTTCCTCGCTGGTATCATAAAGACTTGGGAAGACACCGGAGCACAGGATCAGTATCGCTGTCAATATTAGGCATATGCCTGCAGTAAACCACATCAGCTGATTGGATGCTTTTTTGGCTTTGTCAAATTCAGAAGCACCCAGAAATTGTCCGGAAATGATGCCGACCGCATTTCCCATGGCGATAAATACGACATTTAACAGATTGCAGATCGCATTGGATATATTTAAGCCGGCAACGATCTGTAAGCCCTTCATGGAATAGCACTGCGTCAGGGCAGCCATACCGCCGGACCATAAAAACTCATTTAAGAAGATAGGAAGTCCCTTGATCAGGATTATGCGGATCTGTGCAAAGTGGATGCGCAGCGTTCGGTAAACGCCTTTTAAAAATGTATACTTATGGATCGTGGCATGCGTCCATACGACAACGACCAGCATCTCAACGAAACGTGCCATAACAGTAGCGATAGCAGCTCCCGTTACTTCCAGACGGGGACAGCCGAATTTGCCGTAGATCAGGAGATAATTAAATACGATATCAACGACGACAGATGCGATGCCGGCTACCATTGGTTTGATACTTTCGCCCATCTCACGCAGGCTGCCTGCATAGATCTGTGTAAAAGCGAAAGGCAGCAGTCCGATCATCATAATATGCAGGTAATCCAGACCCTGCTGCAGGGTAGAAGCTGCGTTGATGCCGCCTTCCGATCCCTGAAGGTACAGTCCGATCATCTGGCTTCCGCCGATTCCAAAGGCAATCAGACCGCAGAAGGTGATCGCTGCCGTGATCCAGATCTTCAGGCGGAAGACATTTTGAAAGCCGTCTTTATTTTGCTGTCCATAGTATTGTGCACCATAGATGCCGGGACCGGATAATCCACCAAAGACAGCCAGAAAAAATACAAAGATCAGCTGTCCGACGATGGATACAGCAGTCATGCTTTCTGTGCCGAGGCTACCGACCATCAGGTTATCGACCAGACTGACAGCATTTGTGATGCCATTCTGTATCATCATGGGAATGGCCAGTGTCAGAGCTTTTTTATATACGGAATTGTTTCTCATAATCATCCTCATTTCCGAGCGGGATATTGTGAGAGAACTCTGTGAGACATTCTCTTTTCCGGCAGGCTATCTGTTCTCCGCCGCTCAGGGAAAACAGTCTGTCATGGTACCTGCAGTCCTGTGATAGCATACTTTCAGGAAAAGGTTGCAAGTTTGATTAGTATACCATAGAATAGATCATATTGTACATAACATTTTATATCATTTAGGGCTTTCGGGGATTATTTGGCGGATTGTCCCGGGACATGCTTTGAGGGCAGAAGAACCGTAACCCCGTGGATGTACAGCTGGTAATAACAGGAAAGGATACAGTGAGTCATGCATAACACAGAGAAAGACACAGAACATATGGATCAGGGATTACAGGAAAATGAACAGATCGAACAGGCGATTGCAGCCTTGCAGCAGCAGCCGTCCCAAGAGATTCTTGCGCAGACATTGACCGTTATACGTCATCGGATGCAGGAAGGGGGACAGCTGATCCTTGCTGTGGATGCACCAATGGCAGGAGTGGATTTTAAGATACAGGCAGTCAGGACGGAGAATGGGCAGCAGTGGTGGGCTGCTTTTACCGGGTTTGACGAGGAACTGAAGGGAGCGGATGCCGTGAAATCTACCTTTCTGACAGATATGAAGCAGCTGTTTACAACGGCACTTCGTACGGAAGGGATACAGGGAGTGATATTAAATCCCTGGAATCGTACCCTGATGCTGGACAAGACATTGTTAACGATTATTCTTGGAACAAAATAGGAGCATTCAATAATAAAATAGATTGGTTCTATTTACTGATAGAAGATATTGTTATACTGCGGGGGGAAGGAGAGAAGAATGAAAGACAAATATCAAAGAACGATCTATGCATGCTTTATCGGATATATTGTGCAGGCGATTGTAAATAATTTTGTACCGTTATTATTTGTAACATTTGAATCTGCCTACCGGATTCCGCTGGAGCAGATCACGATGCTGATTACGATCAATTTTGGCATTCAGCTTTTGGTGGACCTTTCTGCCGCAGGCTTTGTGGATCGGATCGGATACAAGACTTCGATTCTTCTGGCACATATTTTTGCGGCACTGGGACTGGCAGGACTTACCTTTCTGCCGGATCTGCTGCCGGACGCATTTGCAGGGATTCTGATTTGCGTGGTATTATATGCGGTTGGCGGTGGTCTGATCGAAGTGTTGATTAGCCCGATCATGGAGAGCTGTCCGACCGATCATAAGGAAAAGGCGATGAGCCTTCTGCATTCCTTTTACTGCTGGGGGTTTGTAGGTGTTGTATTCCTTTCGACGTTGTTTTTTAAGATAGCAGGAATACAGCATTGGCGGCTTATCGCGGGGATCTGGGCACTTGTTCCGGTTTTTAACATATTTTATTTTGCAAACGCTCCGATTGCACCGCTGGTAGAAGAGGACGAGCAGGGAATGTCTATTGGAGCATTATGTCAAAGCAAAGTGTTCTGGCTGCTGATGTTGATGATGGTCTGTGCAGGTGCCAGTGAGCAGGCAGTCAGCCAGTGGGCATCCACCTTTGCGGAAAAAGGACTTGGCATCAGTAAAGCGATGGGTGATCTGGCAGGTCCGATGGCTTTTGGAATATTAATGGGCAGTGCCAGGATGTTTTATGGAAAATGGGGAGATAAGATTGATCTGGATCGGTTTATGATCTGGAGTGGACTGCTTTGTGTGCTGTCCTATCTGTGTATCTCTCTGGCACCATCGCCGGTTCTTTCACTGATTGGTTGTGCTGTGTGCGGCTTGTCAGTTGGTATTATGTGGCCGGGGTGTTTCAGTAAAGCGGCTGTTGCACTCCGGAATGGGGGAACGGCTGTATTTGCGCTGCTTGCTCTGGCAGGAGATCTTGGCTGTTCCGGCGGACCGACATTGGTGGGAGCAGTATCCAGCCATTGCTCCGGGGATCTGAAGAAAGGAATTTTCATGGGAATCCTGTTCCCGGTTCTTTTCGTGGCCGAGATCTTATTATTAAAACAAATGAAATCCGGTACTGCAAAGGCTTGTTAAGACGGAGGTTTTGGAACCGTTAAAAGCCTGTAACCGGATTGTTACATCAGGCGACCGTCTCCCCAGGCGGCATCAAAACTTAAAGCGACCCGTTTTTGTGGTGTATCGACACAGTAAATGGGGAGCTTTTTGTTTTTTATCAGCTGTGTACCCGAGACTGCTGTTTCAATCGATTCCCTCTGTCGGGCGGGTTGCATTGCAGAGAAGGCGATACCGGCAATGAACAGAAGGGACAGGACGAACAGACCGCTCTGGATGAACGGTGTCATACGTGGAGCATCTGGATGAATGCCGTTTTCATAATAATCATAAATACGGTGCAGACGCTCCTTTAACAGCTTTTTAAGCATAGATCCTCCATTTTGCGGCAGAATCCGACAGTGTTTTACACTATTGATCAAGGTGGCAGGATTACTGCTGCAAAAATTTCTTCTTTATAGTATATGTTTCTAGCGGCGTGTTTATAAATAATTTAGAAAGAAACATACGCAGGTGG
>CAUCOL010000161.1 GCA_958444395.1 uncultured Lachnospiraceae bacterium | reverse complement strand
GTATCTGTGCTATAAGGCAATCGCGCTGAAAGAAAACTCTTTCCATAAGGTGATCCAGAAGGGTGCGCTGATGGTCGATGTCGGCGGCGGCAGCATGCAACTGTCTCTTTTCGATAAGAGTTCCCTGATCAATACGCAGAACATCCTGCTTGGCTCCCTGCGTATTCAGGAGATCCTGCAGGATATGAAGAATCAGACAGATAATTATCACAATCTGATCTATGAATATATTTCCAATGATCTGCATACATTTTCTGAGTTATATCTTCGGAAATACAAGATTAAAAATATTATCGCCGTCGGAAACCAGCTGCGTATTTTCACAAAATATTTAAGTACGCATAATTTCGGGCAGCTTCTGCCAACCGATACCAAAGCACGCAAGAAAGACTCTGTCAGCCGGGAAGAATATGAAGTTTTCTACCAGTCTATCTCCTCACGTCATCCGGAAGAGCTGGCACGGGAACTAAATACCTCGATCGAGCAGGCTTCTCTTCTGCTTCCGACTGCCATGATCTATCATAATATCTTCGAGGAAACCGGTGCCGAGCAGATGTGGCTGTCCGGTATCACCCTCTGTGAAGGCATGGCAGCAGATTTTGCAGAGAAGAAGGAACGAATCACACCGGCACACAGCTTTCTGGAGGATATCGTACATGCTTCCCGTAATCTTGCCAAACGCTATGAATGCAGCGAATCACATGAGCAGTACGTAGAGATGGCAGCCTTAAAGATATTCGACGCCCTGAAACGGCAGCACAACCTGACACGGCATGACCGGCTGCTTCTGCAGCTCTCCATCATCCTGCACAACTGTGGAAGCTTCATTAACCTGAATGACGTTGGCGAAAACTCCTACAAAATCGTTATGTCCACAGAACTGATCGGGATCTCCCACAAGGAACGTATGATCGTTGCAACAGTTGTCCGCTATCTGCATGAATATTTCCCGCAGTACGAAGATCTGACGGACTCCTTTGACCGGGAGGATTATATCCGGATCGCCAAATTAAATGCGATCCTGCGCCTTTCCGATGCGATGGACCGCAGCCATAAGCAGAAATTTACAAAGATCACCACCTCTCTCCGAAACCGTCAGCTGACGATTACCGGAGAAACACTGTATGATATTACACTGGAACAGGGAATCTTCAATATGCACGCCGCATTCTTTGAAGAATTATTCGGCATTCATCCTGTCTTAAAGCAAAAGAAAAATTTCTGATACAGCAGAACCGGGCGGATCCGCACAGGACACCGGCTGCATAATACAATGCGCAGACAGCGCAGAAATGAGGGTTTAATATGAGTAAAGCAAATTATAAAAAAACGGAATATTTTTATAACCGTGAATTAAGCTGGATCTCCTTTAATTACCGCGTGCTTGGGGAAGCGCAGGATAAGAAGATCCCGTTACTGGACCGGTTGAAATTTCTTAGCATCACGGCATCCAATCTGGATGAGTTTTTCATGATCCGTGTTGCTTCCCTAAAAGATATGGTACATGTCAATTATACCAAAAAAGACATCGCCGGAATGACGCCACAGCAGCAGCTGACTGCGATCAACGAACGTACACATACCCTGGTAACCGATCAGTATGACACTTATAATAGTGGTCTTCTCCCGGCTCTGGCACAAAACGGGATCCGCATTCTCTCCCATCATGAGGAGCTGTCCCCCCGCCAGGCAGAATATGTAGACGATTATTTCCATTCAGAGGTCTACCCGGTTCTAACGCCAATGGCAGTAGATTCCTCCCGTCCATTCCCATTGATCCGGAATAAGTCATTAAATATCGGCGCGATCCTGAAAATGAAATCAGCGGAAGAAATGGAAGCATCCAATGGACATTTCCGTGAACTGTATATTACACACAATGGCAAGAAAAAGGATAACGCCTCCGATACGGATTTTGCTACCGTACAGGTTCCTTCCGTACTGCCACGTGCGATCCGGATTCCATCCGAGAAACCATATGAACGCACTTATATCCTGCTGGAGCAGATCATCGAACGGAATATCTCACGGCTCTTTATGAATTATGAAGTGCTCTGCGCCTTTCCGTACCGTGTCATGCGAAATGCCGACCTGACCATTGAAGAGGATGAAGCTGCCGACCTGCTGATCGAGATCGAAAAGCAGATCAAAAAGAGACAGCGTGGAGAAGCGATCCGTCTGGAAGTAGAAAAAGGCATTGACAAACGTCTGTTAAAGGTTTTACGAAAAGAACTCGGCATCCTGGAGGAGGATATCTTCCAGATCGACGGACCGCTTGATCTGACCTTTCTGATGAAGCTGTCCGGCATGGATGGCTATGAAGACCTGAAAGGCAGAAAATATACACCACAACCTGCCAAATGGCTCGATGGAGAGGAAAATCTGTTCGATCAGATCCGCAGTCACGATGTACTCCTGCACCATCCATACGAGACCTTTGATCCGGTTGTTGATTTTGTACGCCAGGCATCAAAGGATCCCAATGTTCTGGCGATCAAGCAGACACTTTACCGTGTCAGCAGCCACTCCCCGATCATCGCTTCCCTGGCGGCAGCTGCCGAAAACGGAAAACAGGTGACTGTCCTGGTCGAACTAAAAGCACGTTTTGATGAGGAAAACAATATCATCTGGGCGAGAAAACTGGAACAGGCCGGCTGCCATGTAATCTACGGTCTGGTTGGTCTGAAAACCCACAGTAAGATCACACTGGTCGTACGGAAAGAGGATGACGGCATCCGCCGCTACGTCCATCTCGGCACAGGAAACTACAACGATAGTACAGCGAAATTATACACGGATATGGGACTTTTGACCTGTCAGAAAGCGATCGGCGAGGATGCTACAGCAGTCTTTAATATGCTGTCCGGCTATTCTGAACCTGCTGCCTGGAATAAACTGGCGATTGCACCGATCTGGCTTCGTGACCGCTTCACCCATCTGATCAAACGGGAAACAGAATATGCCAAAGCGGGCAAGAAAGCATTTATCAAAGCCAAAATGAATTCCCTTTGTGATCCCGGGATCATCGCCTCCCTCTATGAGGCCTCTGCTGCCGGTGTCCGGATCGAGCTGGTCGTTCGTGGTATCTGCTGTCTGAAAACCGGCATCAAGGGTATCAGCGAAAATATCCAGGTTCGTTCGATCGTTGGAGATTTTCTGGAACACAGCCGTATCTTTTATTTCCATAATAACGGCTATGAAGAGGTCTATATGGGCAGTGCGGACTGGATGCCCCGAAATCTTGATAAACGTGTCGAGATCCTGTTCCCGGTTGAAGATGATGCCTTAAAAGCCGAAGTGATCCATATCCTGGATATCCAGCTTTCCGATAATACCAAAGCGCACATACTGCAGGCAGACGGCACCTACACCAAACCGGCACATCGTGGTATTCCTTCTCTGAATTCCCAGGAATACTTCTGCAAAGAAGCGGTAAAAAATGCTTCTGCCGTTAAAAAAAATGCCAGAAATACACGTGTCTTTGAACCACTGACCCATGATCCGGCAGAGACGGAGTAGAGCGGCTTTGGCACAGCTTTCTGATCATGTGCCGTGGATCAGAAACATTCCTTTTTGATCCACGAACCCTGTCAACTGAAAAATCCTGATGACCCTTTCTATCGGATCATCAGGATTTTTCTTTATCATTTCATTAACCCATCCGCGATATTCCTATCGTTTGGCTCTGTCATCTTTACATAAAATCTAACAGGGACATCTGGTTGCTGTGTGGCAGATCTCCCATCAGCCCCATATCTGCCATAGCTTCCACTGTATTAGCACTGACCTTGCAGCGGTTCTTAAAATCTTCCCTTGAGAGGAATTTTCCTTTTCTGGCTTCTGCCTCGATCAGCTCTGCTGCCTTACCACCCAGCCCATCAATCGTTGAGAAGGATGGCATCAGTTTTCCATCTACGATCTGAAAACGGGTTGCCTTCGCCCGGTAAATATCCAGCTTTTCAAATTCAAACCCACGCGCATACATTTCCTGCACAATCTTCATATCTTCGAGTGTACTCTTCTCTTTGTCCGACAGCTCATTACTTCGTTTATTATAGTCTGCCATATAGTACTCTAAACGTTCCCTGCCAAGACACATTAACTCATAGTTAAATGCCGTGGCACGGATACTGAAATAAGCGGCATAATATGCCAGCGGACGGTGTACCTTAAACCAGGCAACACGCATCGCCATCATGACATAGGCAGCGGCATGTGCCTTTGGGAACATGTATTTGATGCGCTGACAGGATTCAATATACCAGTCCGGCACATCACATGCTTTCATATCTGCGATCATGCTGTCATCCAGTCCTTTTCCCTTACGGACACTCTCCATGATCTTAAACGAACGCTCGTTCTCTACGCCCATCCGGATCAGATACGTCATAATATCATCACGGGTACAGATTGCGGTTGACAGTGTACAGTACCCATTGGCAATAAAATACTCCGCGTTATTCTGCCAAACATCTGTACCATGCGAAAGTCCTGAGATACGCACCAGATCCGAAAAACTCTTCGGCTTGGTAGCGATCAGCATGTTGATAACGAAATGCGTGCCAAGCTCCGGCAGCCCAAGACTTCCCAGCGGACAGCCACCGATATCCTCCGGTGTAATGCCCAGTGCCTTTGGACTTTCAAATAAAGAAAGTACCTCCTGGTCATCCATTCGTATGCTGGCTGCATCAACATTGGTCAGATCCTCCAGCATACGGATCATCGTCGGATCCTGATGTCCCAGAATATCCAGCTTCAACAGGTTGGCATCGATCTTATGGTAATCAAAATGGGTTGTGATCGTTCGTGTCGTCATATCATTTGCCGGATGCTGTACGG
>CAUCOL010000160.1 GCA_958444395.1 uncultured Lachnospiraceae bacterium | reverse complement strand
CTAGGGCAGATTAGGGACTTTCACCCATTAGAAACGTGCGCCGCTAGGCGCACATGTCAGAAAAGGCTGTCGCACGACAGGTGTGACAGCCTTTTGCTCCGCTTATGTGCGGATTATTTACATATTAGAGACGTTTCATCAGTTCAGCTCTCTGCTCTTCAAAGCCCGGTTTGCCAAGCAATGCGAACATGTTTTTCTTGTAGCTTTCCACACCCGGCTGGTTAAATGGATTTACACCCAGGATGTAACCACTCAGACCACATGCGAACTCGAAGAAGTAGAATAACTGTCCCAGATAGAACTCATTCTGCTCAGGAACCTTTACAACAAGGTTTGGTACATTACCATCTGTATGTGCCAGCTGTGTTCCCTTCATAGCACTCTTGTTGATGAAATCGAGCGTCTTGCCGGACAGATAGTTCAGTCCGTCCAGATCTACTGCTTCTTCCTGGATCGTCAGATCGAAGGAAGGCTTTTCAAGCTCCATAACTGTTTCAAACATCAGACGGCTTCCGTCCTGAATAAACTGACCCATAGAATGCAGATCTGTTGTAAGATCAACGGATGCAGGGAAGATACCTTTCTGGTCTTTTCCTTCGCTCTCGCCGAAAAGCTGTTTCCACCATTCTGCAACATAGTGCATAACCGGTTCATAGTTGCAAAGTATCTCAACAGATTTTCCTTTTCGGTTCAGGATATTTCTGACAGCAGCATATCGCATAGAGTCATTGTCTGCGAAATCTTTGCTCAGACAATTCTCACGCATGGAAGCAGCACCTTCCATCAGCTTTGTGATATCTGCGCCACTGACTGCAATTGGAAGAAGACCAACAGCTGTCAGTACAGAGAAACGTCCTCCTACATCGTCAGGTACTACGAAACTCTCATAACCTTCTTCTGTTGCCAGGCTCTTTAATGCTCCCTTTTCTTTATCTGTCGTAGCATAAATTCTCTTAGCTGCCTCTGCCTTGCCGTACTTCTTCTCTAACATCTCTTTGAAAATACGGAATGCTACGGCCGGCTCTGTCGTTGTACCGGATTTACTGATAATATTTACAGAGAAATCTCTGTCGCCGATCACGTCGATCAGCTGGGATAAATACGTACCACTCAGGTTATTTCCACAGTAATAGATCTCCGGTGTCTTACGGATTTCTTTGGATACGTTATTATAAAAGCTATGTCTTAAGAATTCGATCGCTGCTCTTGCACCCAGATAGGAACCACCGATACCGATGACCAGCAATACCTCTGAATCAGACTGAATCTTCTGTGCAGCCTTCTGAATTCTTGCAAATTCTTCTTTATTATAATTTACAGGAAGATCAATCCATCCAAGGAAGTCATTTCCTGCTCCACTCTTACCTACCAATACGTCTTTTGCATCTTTTGTGATTTTTTCCATTGCTTTCATCTCGTCTTCTGAGATGACATTCTTTACCAGGGAATCATCAAATCTTACCTGTTCTGACATTGTTTCTTCCTCCATTTCTGTCATTTACCATTACATTTTCTGCAGAATTCCGTTGTTTATTCTACTCGTTTCGCCCTTGCAAATCAAGTCAGTTTTCTTAGTTTTTTGACATTTTTCATAAATATTCTGAAATCCATCATGTATTTGGCTCCAGATTGCCAAATTTGGTGTACTGTGCCAGCCATGCCAGATGTACGGATCCGGTCGGACCGCTACGCTGCTTGGCAATGATGACTTCTGCCTGTCCTTTTAATTCTGTATCCGGATTATAATATTCATCACGATACAAAAACATAACCATATCCGCATCCTGCTCGATCGCGCCGGACTCACGCAGATCGGACAGCATCGGCTTCTTATCCGGTCTCTGTTCCACCGCACGGGACAGCTGGGATAAAGCGATCACCGGAACATTCAATTCACGCGCCATGACCTTAAGCGAACGCGAAATGTCGGAAATCTCCTGCTGACGGTTATCCCCTTTCCGCTTGCCACTGCCGGACATCAGCTGCAGGTAATCAATGATTACCAGATCCAGTCCCTTTTCTATCTTTAATTTACGGCATTTGGAACGCAGTTCTGCTGCCGTAATGCCGGACGTATCGTCAATGACCAGATTGGAATTTCCCAATCGGCGTACACTCTCGACCAGTTTTCCCCATTCCTCATCCTCCAGCGAACCGGTACGGATCTTCTGTGAATCTACTTTGGAATTCATCGCCAGCATACGTTTTACCAGCTGCTCCTTGCTCATTTCCAGGCTGAACATGGCAATCGTACTGGTGCTGTGCAGTGCAATATATTCTGCCAGATTCAGTACAAATGCCGTCTTACCCATCGCAGGACGGGCAGCGATCAGGATCAGATCTGACTTCTGCAGTCCCGCAGTCTTATAGTCCAGATCTCGGAAGCCCGTCTCCAGACCGGTGATATGCCCCTTCTGCTTCGCTGCCTGCTCGATGCTGTCCAGTGTACGGATCACGACATCGCGGATATTCTCAAATTCACTGCCGCTGCGCTTCTGCACAACATCAAAAACCTGTTTCTCTGTGTCATCCAGAATCTCCTCAAGCGGTTGCTTGTCCATATAGCACTGTGCCGTTACCTTCTCTGTCACCTTGATCAGACGGCGGAGCACAGATTTCTCCTGTACGATACCGGCATAATATTTTATATTTGCAGAGGTTGGTACACTGTTTAACAGACTGCCAATGTACTCGATACTAGTCAGCTCCGGCGGAAGCTCGATCTCTCTTAATTTATTCTGGATCGTGACCAGATCGACCCCCAGTCCCTGATGATACATGTCTGTCAATGCCGAAAAGATCACGCCATACTGTCCATTATAAAAATCCTCCGGCACCAGTATCTCAGCCGCCACCTGAATGGCTTCTGCATCCATCATCATAGAACCGATCACAGCGCGCTCTGCTTCCACATTGTGCGGTGGAATCCGCTTAATCAAAGATTCTTCCATATTAATCCAAAAGCCTTTCCAGACGCCTGCATCTATCTGCAGGCACCAATCTTCCTGTCACTATGCTTCTTTTACGATGACCTTGACCGTTCCGGTAACCTTTGGATGCAGTTTGATCGGCAGGTCAAAGATACCAGGGCTTTTGATCGGCTCCGGTAATACCATTTTCTTCTTATCCAGATCATATCCCAGCTGCTCCTTCGCCGCTGCTGCCAGCTCCTTTGTTGATACCGAGCCAAAACTTCTTCCGCCACTGCCTGTCTTGATCGAAACTGTGATTGATTTTTCTTTTAATTCTTCCGCAAATGCCTTTGCGTCCTCCAGCTTCTCCAGTGCTACCTTCTCTTCGTGCTGCTTCTGCAGCTTCAGATCATTTTTATTCTTGGCAGTTGCCTCCACGCCAAGCTTCTTTTTCAGTAAAAAGTTCTTTGCATATCCGTCACTGACACTGACCAGTTCTCCTTTTTTGCCAAGTGCCTTTACATCTTCTAATAAAATAACTTCCATAATCCAACCAGCCTTTCTGTATTTATTTGCAATCCTTCTGCCCGTCACAGCTGCCAGCCGTCTTTATCCGGGCGAATGATACCAGTTATTCTTTTATGTCTCCATCTTCAATCATCTGATCGAGCATCTTACGGATCTTTTCTTTTCCTTCCTCTACCGTCGCATTCGACAGCTGGGCACCGGCCATATTGATATGACCACCGCCACCCAGATGCTCCATCATCACCTGTACGTTGACCTCATCAATCGAACGGGCACTGATATATACTTTATTGTTATAGTTTGTTAATACAAAGGATGCCTTCACATTGTTAATATCCAAAAGCGAGTTTGCCACCTTCGCTGCCAGCACGGTCGGATTGTCAACACCCTCCGATGCGCTCTCCGTAATCGCAAATCCACCACGGTATAACTCAGATTCTTTGATCGCTGCCGCTCTGGCACGATATTCATCCAGATCTTCCCGGAAGATCTTGCGCACACGCACCGCATCCGCACCATTTCTACGCAGATATGCCATTGCCTCAAAGGTACGCACACCTGTTTTATCGGTGAAATTATTGGTATCCAGCATGATGCCTGCATACATCGCTTCTGCCTCCGCCGGTCTCAGCTTCAAGCCATCCCCGATATACTGAGAGATCTCCGATACCATTTCACTCGCAGAAGATGCATATGGTTCAATATAAAACAGCATTGCCTTGTCGATCGCATTTCCTGCCTGGCGGTGATGATCGATCACCACGACAGAGGAAACCTTATCGATCAGCTCCGGACACTCTGTATAGTCCGCTTTATTGACATCGACGATTACCAGCAGGGTATTATCATCGACCAGTTCCAGTGCCTCATCCCCATTGACGATCATGTCCTTTTCATATTCATTGGAATAGAACCGATCCCGGATCGGCTTCACGCTGGCGGTGCACTCATTCTGCACGATATACGCACGGCGTTCCAGCGTCTTGGCGATACGATAGATTCCAACGCAGGCGCCGAACGCATCCAGGTCACCGATCGTATGTCCCATCACGATGACTTTCTCCTTGCCTTCGATCAACTCCTTTAACGCATGCGCTTTCACTCTGGCTTTTACACGCGTATTTCTTTCGATCTGTACCCGTTTGCCACCAAAAAACTCCTCTGTGTCACCGCATTTAATGACTGCCTGATCACCGCCACGTCCCAGTGCCAGATCGATCGCCGTTCTTGCCCAGTCATAACGCTCCGTATAAGGTCCATCTCCATCCCCGATACCGATACTGATCGTACAGGTCTGGTCATTTCCTATATTGATCGCACGTACTTCCTCCAGCAGTGAAAAACGATTGGCTTTCAGATCCGCCAGGTATTTCTGCTGAAAAACAAACAGAAATTTATCTTTC
>CAUCOL010000159.1 GCA_958444395.1 uncultured Lachnospiraceae bacterium | reverse complement strand
GTAGATTCCCTGCGTGACATTAACCTGACAGGTTGCCAGATAACCACCGTCATTGGTACGGCAGACGATGGCAGCAGACCCGGTAGCCACACCGGTTACCAGTCCGGTTGCATCGACAGTAGCCACCGCTGTATCACTTGACTGGAATGTCACACTCTTGTCTGTGGCATCTTCCGGTGCTACGATCGCATTGACCTGACCGGTCTGACCGATGTATACATCCATCGCCGTCGGATCCACCGTAACACCGGTTACAGCAACCGGTGCCTTTTCTACTGTAATCTTACTATAACGTACCCAGCTGATCGGATTGTTGGCATCTGTTGTATTTGTATACTGTGCCGTGATCGTTACCGTACCCTCTGCCACACCGGTTACAAGACCTGTGTCATCCACGGTCGCGATCGATGGATCGACCGATTCCCATTTCACCGTCTGGTCTGTTGCCGTATTTGGCGTAAAGACCGCATTGATCTGAATCGTAGAACCGATGTATACAGTGCCATCCGATGGATCCAGTGTCATATCGGTCGGAATCACATCCTGTTGTGTAACATGTATGATACAGCTGATCGCCCCCGATACGCCGATATCTTCGGCAATACAGGTAATCATCGCCATACCTTCATCTACCGCCGTCAGTGTTCCATCTGCCGCGACAGACACGATCTGTTCATTCGTAGACTTCCAGGTCAGATTTGTATTGACATTCTCCGCCGGATCAAAGATGACATTCAGCTTCGCTGTGTCCCCCTTCTTAATCGTATATTCTGACTGCTCAAAAGCGATTGATTTTAACCGGTTACGGACATGCACCTGAATCACGACAGTGTCTGCCTCTCCACCAGCTACCGTAATATAAGTATCACCCGGTGCTACCGCAGTGATGATACCTCCATCCACTTTGGCGATCTTCTCATCGCCGGATGCCCAGGTCAGCGTCGGATCCGTCGCATCTGTTGGATCGATCGTCGTCGTCACCGTATAAGAATCTCCTGCGATCATGCTCAGATCCGTGACATCTGTCGTAATCTTTGTGATCGGAGTCTTCTTGATCATAATGATACATTCTGCATCCGGTACCCTGTTACCCGGGTTGAACTTCGGACGTACCCGGATTGTTGCATTTCCCTCTTTGAGAAGGGTAACAACACCGTTCTGATCTACCGTAGCGATATCCGGATCTCTGGAACTCCAGATCAGATCCGTTGATGTCGCATTCGTCGGTTTATAAACAGCCTTTAGGAATACATATCCCTCAGACAGCTTCGTCTCATAGGTCGGTCCCTTGTCGATCGATAATTCCTCGATCGGTACCGATACCGTCACAATACAGGTCGCATAGACGTTGTTATCCTTATTGATCACCGTGATAACCGCTGTGCCGCCTTTATTTCCGGCTGTCAGCTTGGCAGTCGTATTTCCCGCCTGCGGTGTGACACTGACAACATTTGTATCTGATGAGATCCAAGTTAAGTTCTGATTCCCGGTTAAGCCGGAATCCAGATATTCTACATCTCCTGCTTCCATCTCTATGCTCGTACGGTCAAGCACAATACTTGTTGCCGTAGAGCTTACGAAGATATCACAGGATGCCACTCTGGTTACACCCTCATCATCCGTCCATGCCAGAGTGATCGTCACCGGCTTATTACTCTGCGTCATACGCTTTGCCGTTACCGTCGCATACTGACCGTTTGGCTGCAGGGACACATAAGTTTCGTTGGTATCCGTACTGCTCCATTCAAAGGAAGAGGCTTCGGCAAACTGACCGGATGCAATGATTCCACTCAGTTCCAGAGAAGAACCTACTGCAATCGTAGTACTTGCCACATTCAGCGAGAAAGATTCTGATACAGTCACGATCACACGGACAGACTCTCTGGTCAGTCCCGGTATATCAACCGAAGTGTGTGCATTTTTCGTCACCGTAAAGGTCGCTTTTCCTTCTTTTAAGGCAGTGATCTTCATTGTCTGACTGCTGTAAGAAGTACAGTTATCCGGGTTATTCTCAACCGTTACCGTAAAGTTGTTTTTCAGGGTAGATAATGGAATATTAAACGCATCTGCCAGGCTGTAATTACCGCCGATATTGACGGTTACATCCTTATCCGTAAAATCACTGTTGACAGTAACGCCCAGTGAAACCGGCGCACATCCCGGCTGATTGGCCTGTACCGAATCAAAATCGCTGTAGGAACCTACTACATAGAACAATACCTTGTAGATTCCCGCTTTAGCATCCAATCGATAAGTACAGCTTGTACTGTTAAAGACAAGGTTCGCATCATCGGCATCTGCTCCCTTATTTCCCATAGAGTCACGCACCAGAACTGTATTTTCTCCTACGTCTTTGGCAATAACCCATACCAATTTATCGGAAATACTTTCCAGTGGGTTGGAATAGAATAAAGCGGATACTCCCAGCTTGTCACCATTTTCCATCGTAACCGCTGCCGGTCCGTCTGTTCCGGCACCTACAATATTATCTTTGTAGGTAAGACGCGGTCTTACATATACATAAATCGTGTCAGTGTACTCCTGCGCACCATCGGTATAGCTTACCGTCAGCTTCGCACGACCGGCACCAGCTGCCTTGATCAGTGGATCCTCTGCCGACGAATTGACACGGACAACATCGGAGTTACTGCTTGTCCAGCTTGCCTGTGTAGCATCGCCAAAGATCAGGTTCAGCTTATTGGTATCGGTTTTTGCATTTTTACCAAAATATAAAGTAGAATCATAATCCATAACGATGGATTTACGTTCATCGGATTCATTGACACGCACGATCGATACCGATTTATCCGTAGCGTTCAAATACTCGTTGATAGAGAAAGATACGCGAATCGATATTCCGATATCTTCTATCGTACCATCTGCATGTGTGATTTTTAAATTCAGTGCAACATCGCCAATGGCAATCGCATTGATACGGACGGTAGACGATCTGGCGGTCGCCGAATCTACTGTCAATATCGTATCATTTGCACTCGTCCACAGAAATGTGTCCGTCGATGAAGCACCATACACACTGAATGTATCCGTCGCACGATGCAGATCATACTGTCCTGTCACTTCTTTTCCTTCACTGTCACGGATAATACAATCATCTGCACGTGTTACATCGCTCTTCTGGTGATATACACCTGCTGCCAGAAATAATACAAAAAACAGCAATATCGTGCCTGCAATCCTTTTTTTCTTATCTCTAATCCGGAATCCTCTTTTCATATATGTCCTCCATACGATGACTATGAATCAAACTGTACTTTACTCATCCCAGTTATGGTATACACTCTGTACATCATCATCCTCGTCCAGCAGATCCAATGTTCTCTGTAACTGACGAATATCGTTCTCATCGTTCAATGTAACATAGGTTTGTGGCAGCATTGTGACTTCTGCACTTGCCATCGGAATCTTCTCAGCCTCAATCGCTTCTCTGACTGCACTGAAATCCTCCGGTGCCGTGATGATCTCGTAGCTGTCCTCTTCCTCTGCGAAATCCTCTGCGCCTGCATCCAGTGCCAGCATCATCAGATCATCTGCGCCCAGTGTGATGTCTTCATCCTCCAGCTCTTCCTTCGATAAAATGATCTGTCCTTTTTCATCGAACATGTAAGATACACAACCCTGTGTTCCGACACTGCCGCTTCCCTTTGTAAATGCATTTCTGACATTACTTGCCGTACGGTTCTTGTTATCTGTCAGTGCCTTTACGATGATTGCCGTACCGCTTGGGCCATATCCTTCATATGTAACTTCTTCGTAGTTTACATTTCCCAGATCTCCGGCAGCTTTTTTGATACCACGGTCGATCGTATCATTTGGCATATTGTTTGCCTTTGCCTTTGCTATGACATCACGGAGCTTACCATTGTTGGCAGGATCCGGACCACCTTCTTTTACAGCAACAGCAATCTCACGGCCGAGGATTGTGAAAATCTTTCCCTTTGCTGCATCATTTTTTTCTTTCTTATGTTTAATGTTTGAAAATTTTGAATGTCCTGACATTGTTTTATCTCCTTTTTCTTATTCTTCTATGTCCATAACTAATTTATTTTACCACTTTCTTTTGTATCTGTCCAATTCTACTGAAGCAGCTTCTGTATTCTGCTCATGACCTGCGGAACCTCCCGCACGGAACGGATCGCACACATCACAGTGTCATCCCCGGCGATACACCCGACGACTCCCGGCACCTCCAGATTGTCCAGAGCCGCCGCCACAGCCATCGCCATTCCGGAGATTGTCTTGATCACCAGAAGATTTTCCGCCGGATCCATCCAGAGGAAGCCATCCTGCAGTACTCTGGTATATTTATAAGATAATTCCGGCTCTTTTTCCTGCAGACTGGTATATTTCTGATGAATCCCATCGACGGATACCTTTGTCAGCTTTAACTCACGAATATCCCTTGAAATCGTCGCCTGTGTCACAGGAAAGCCTGATTTCTCCAGCTTTTCTGCCAGCTCCTCCTGTGTCTCGATCTGATACTTTGCGATCAGCTCCAGTATCTTGTCTCGTCTTTCTTTTTTCATACAAATCCTCAAATCACTCTGTTAATTTCCATTCAGCTTGTCACGCATCCGCTTATAGAAGCTGACACCCGCTACCTTGATCAGCTGTGTCATCGAATCCGGTACACCAATCTGCAATCTGTCGCCTGTGACCAGTTCACCGGCGTTCCGTCCATCAGCTACCAGTACAGCCGTATCCTCCTGCGCCTCCTTCGTCCGTCCAATCTCCAGCAGGATCTGATCTTTTGCCGACAGAACAAGGCTGCGTTTATTTAATGAATGCGCACAGATCGGCGTAATCACCGTCACATGCGTATGCGGTACCAGAACCGGTCC
>CAUCOL010000158.1 GCA_958444395.1 uncultured Lachnospiraceae bacterium | reverse complement strand
AGAGCAGGTGGATACCTCCGGAAATGTGGCACAGGATTATCAGATCAATATGGATAATCCAAACATGACAGTATGGTATTGTCTGGGTGGTGATGAGGATACAACGTATGGTATCTCACCAAATGATGCAACGAATAACTATTATCTGTATACTTGCGAGAACGTTACTTATACAAGTGCAAACTTAAAAGATATCACAGATGATATGGAGATGAAGCTGTTTATTAATACACTGATCGGTAACTATGAGATCGGTTATAAGAATCCATATGTAGCCGTTGACTCTGTGAAGGGCATTAAGTCCAGCAAGAGAGATGCGGAATCTGTTGAAGTAGATGCAAACAGTACAGATTCTGAGAAGCTGTTTAACATTACGATGCCACAGATGAAGAAACAGTATGTGGATTATGAAAGTGAGATTGGCACACCGCAGCCGGCAACACTGCCGCCAAGCGCAAGCCTGCCACCATCTGCTTCCTCTACGCCGGAGCCTACTCCGACAGCTGCACCGGTAACAACTTCAACACCGGAGCCAACGCCGTTAGTGGTATATAATGCGGGTGGTATTACCGGTAATGTGGGATGGAATCCTGCCAGCATAGATGTATCTAAACTATTTAGTGAAGCAGGAATGGATTCAAAGATATTAGAGATAAAATACTATATCAATCAAAAGATAGATGCAGATGCAAACTGTATCGATGTCCGTAATTTTGATCATATGTGGGATAATTCGGATGTATGCTTAAGATTGAAGGCATGTCAGGGCACATCAACAAATTCTACCGAGATGCAGACATATCGTTGCACGGTGAAAGAATTTATTGATGCAACGGCTATTACACAACAAAAGGCAACCGTTGGTTTTAAATGTGCTACATGGCAGGCTGACGGTGGAACAGTTGAAAGTATTACGGTCTATGATACTGCAGAACTTGCCGACAAAGCAGATAATGATACCAGCACCGGTGGTGACGATGCGGAGCAGGATGCCGATATGTCATTGCAGCCGGATCGTACCGAAGTAGATAAGAATCTCTTTGTGGATGATTACACAGCTTCCTTTGGAGATGTAACACATAAGTTCTATTTCACGCCATATGATAACAATGTGACGGATGCAAATATTCGTTCGCTGCGTATCTCACTGGTATCACAGGACAGTAGTGTAACACCTTCCGAGCATAGTGTGATCAAACGGATCTACAAGGAAGAGACAGACTCGGCAACAGGAAAGAAATTCGTCTACATGTATAAGGCATCTGCAGATGGCACATTTACGATCGATCAGAAAAACTTCGTAAAAGACAGCCAGCAGTACTTCTTCCTGTACAATGAAGCATTTGTTGCTTCACCATATAACTATGTACGATTTGATATTTCAAACCGTAAGAAGTCCGGAACAACTCTGGCAAAACTGGAGTATAAGGCAAAAGTGGATAATACTTATGTATTCCCATTAGACTAAGTTCAGGAAGCCGATATGGTAACAGAATAAACAACAGGATCACCCGGTTGTGGATGTGACAGCATCTGCAGCCGGGTGATTGTGTTTAAACTGTATGATTTTGAAAAGGATGCAGGAGAGATTTTGGATATATTTATGGTAGAAAATATGCTATATTAGATAGGAAACAATGAAAATTGAAAGCAACAGCAGGAGGGTGACAGAATGAAAATATTAGTGACAGGTGGGGCAGGATTTATTGCCAGCCATACAAATGTAGAACTGTTAGAGGCAGGATATGATGTAGTGGTTTTGGATAATTTGGTAAATTCCAGCGAGGAATCGATTCGACGCGTTGAGAAGCTGACAGGAAAGCCGATCACATTTTATAAAGAAGATCTGTTGAATGCACAGGCATTGGATGAGATCTTTGCAAAAGAAAAGTTTGATGCAGTGATCCATTTTGCGGGATTAAAGGCCGTTGGTGAATCCTGTGAGAAGCCATTGGAGTATTTTGATAATAACCTGACAGGTACCTTGAACCTGCTGAAGGTAATGAGAAAATACGATGTGAAATCACTGGTATTCAGTTCATCTGCTACTGTATACGGACTGCCAAAGACGGTACCGATCACAGAAGATTTTCCACTGTCCGTATCCAATCCATATGGTCGTACCAAGCTGATCATAGAGGATATGCTGCGTGATATCTATAAAGCGGATTCCAGCTGGAATATTGCCCTGCTTCGCTATTTTAATCCGATCGGAGCACATGAAAGCGGTGAGATCGGTGAAGATCCAAACGGTATCCCGAATAATCTGCTTCCTTATGTGGCAAAGGTAGCAGCCGGTCAGTTAGAGTGTATTCAGGTTTTCGGCGATGATTATAATACGCCGGATGGAACCGGTGTCAGAGATTACATTCATGTCGTGGATCAGGCAAAGGGACATATCAAGGCACTAGAAAAGCTGCAGAAGAATCCGGGGCTGGTTACCTATAATCTGGGAACCGGTGTGGGTTACAGCGTACTGGACATTATCCATAATTTTGAAAAAGCATGTGGAAAGAAGCTGCCGTATAAGATCGTTGCACGTCGTCCGGGCGATATTGATATCTGCTATGCAGACTGCACGAAAGCGAAGGAAGAACTTGGCTGGACTGCAGAAAAAGGGATTGATAAAATGTGTGAAGATGCCTGGAGATGGCAGTCTAAAAATCCGAATGGATATCATACGAAATAAGTAATGGATAACGACGCGATACAAAAATGCTGTCATGATCTCAGAGCGAAGAGAGGGATCATATGAATGGCATACTATTCATGTAATAGATCATCGCACAAAATTGCACAAAATAAAAACAGGAGAAGATAGCATATGCGTCAAATGTGACAAAGATGGTATTTTCTCCTGTTTTTGATTAAAAATTAACATATTATTAACACAAAAAATGTGAAAATATTGTAAAGTATAAGTGTATAACTGGCGATATAATGAATGAAAATAGAAAAAATTTGTTTATATAGAACAGCTATTCAGGACACGAATCAGAGTATGTTTTTACAGCCGGTGAGAACCGGGAGTCCGGATAGTGATTTCGTCAATAGAGATACAGAATGATAGAGACAGGAAAAAGAGACACCGAAAAGAAGAGGAAGTGATCTGTATGAGAAGAGAGAGAAGAAAAGTATGGGCGTTGGCACAGATTTTGGTTTTGGCGATCGTGACCAGTCTGCAGAGTGCAGTACCGGCATCTGCTGAGAATGTATCGTTTGCTGTCGATGGTGATGTTTCTGAGTGGACGAATGTTACGCAGCAGCCATCCTCCAGCAGCCAGGTGGCACAGTGGGCGGTTGTGAAGGATTCTAAGACAGTATACTTTTATGTGCAGCAGAGAGGCGGCAATCAATATGGTATGCCGATCGACCAGACTGTGATGAAATTAACCTATGCAAATGGTATTACAGATAATCGGAATGAAGTGCGCTTCGTTGCATTGGACAGAACATTGAAGGATAAATATTATGGCACGATTGCCAACACTTCCTTTGAATATACACCGAGTGACACAGCGAATTGTTATGATGTAGAGTTTTCTCTTCCTTTGAGCTATTTTGCCGATGAAGATTTTACAATAGAGTATTGTGGAACAGAAGTGGACAGCAAAGATATTCAGAAGGTAGGAGATATTGAGAAGCCGGTAGCGACAGAGGCTGTATATAATGGCATCAAGATTGATGGCAACTTTCAGGACTGGGCTGCAGTAGCCAAGACAGATGTGAATAACGATGTATTGGAAAAGGCTGCGATGATTTTTGATGGGGATCAGGTGTATATCTATCTGAAAGAATCATCAACGAGTGAATCAAATGGTTCCGGTTGGAGTGGTTCCCATAATAATGGTAAATTTACTCTGCTGACGGATACCGGAAGAAATACCACCTTTACATTGCAGAATGGAGCAATTCAGAGAATCGAAGGGGCAAAAGTAAAATTTTCCAATCATCAATATGAGATATCTATTCCGGCATCTGCATTGAAGCAATATAAGAAGACGATTTCTTTTGGATACTATATGGCAGATGAGATGCTGATCAAGGACGTGGCGAACCTGAAAGGGGAACAGGGTTCGGATGATAAGAAGTTCTCAGGCATTACATATGACGGTATGTATGGTGACTGGGATTATTATCCGCATCATCTGATACAGTATGCAACTGCCGGCGCCAGTGACAGTCAGACGGATGCAGAGGCAGCGTTATATACGGATGATTCTGTTTTGTATGGTCATGTAAAGTCCTATATCAACAGAAACGGTTATGAGATGGGGCAGTTTGCGATCCGCTTCAACGAAAAGGAGGCAAATACACTTCCCCTGGGAATGATGCTTGTCAATAAAGATGGTACGCTGGATAAATCACCGGATCTGACCAGTCTGGCACCGGGAACCTATGAGTTTTATCTGGGAGATTACCATAGTGGCAGAAGTGTTGAGGATGTTGAGGCACTGGAAAATGGAAAATATAAAGAACCGATCTTCGGAAAAGCATATCTGACGATTGGCAGTTCTTTTGATGAAATGGAATATACGATTGATCTGAAAGCAGCGGCAGATTATCTTGGACTGAATGAGTCAGATCTGAAACTGATCCAGGCGCGGTATCATCGGATCGGTCAGGAGTGGGTATCGATCGCCGGTACGTCTTCCGGTCCGCTGATGGGTATTTCGCTGTGTGGCTTATCGGTACTGGCTGTATTAGGATATCGTAGAAAGAAAACAAATCAAAAGGTGATATAACATGAATTACTGGTTACTGGGTATTATATTCATATGTGGTTGGTTATACCTGTTACGAGTTTTTTCAAAAAGTAAATTACCGGCATGGAAGTTTATCTGGGGCAGTTGTGGCTTGTTTGTGATTATGATGCTGTTTGTGCGTCCGTATGCAACACAGCCACTGGCACAGGTGGTTG
>CAUCOL010000157.1 GCA_958444395.1 uncultured Lachnospiraceae bacterium | reverse complement strand
TATCACGAACCCGACGCATCTGGCAGTTGCTCTGCTGTATGATAAAGAGAAAAATGAAGCACCGGTTGTGATTGCGAAGGGTGCGGATTATCTGGCGCAGAAGATTAAAGAGGTTGCCAGAGAGAATACGATTGAGATAGTCGAAAATAAGCCTTTGGCACGTATGCTGTATCATAACGTTGATATTGGGGCACAGATCCCGCCGGAACTGTACCAGATGGTAGCGGAGGTACTGGCATATGTTTACGGCCTAAAAGGAAAAATATAAAGAAAACTGTTTGAGGAATAGGGAAAGGTACGGTTAGTTGTATGCAGCGTTCTGACGTAGTATTAGGATTATATATATTAGTTCCTATTATATTTTTGATCATTCCGATACCGACGTTTTTGTTGGATTGTCTGATCTTATTAAATATCATTATTGCATTATCGATCCTGTTTAATGCATTATTCTCCAAAGAGGCATTGAACATGTCTTCTTTCCCGACAATCTTGTTGATGACGACGCTGTTTAGAATTTCGTTAAACGTAGGTTCTACCAGAAATATTCTGTTGAACGGCTATGCAGGAAATGTTGTAGATACATTTGGTAATTTCGTCGGTGGTGGTAACCTGATCGTCGGAGCCGTGATCTTTTTAATTCTGATCCTGATCCAGTTTATCGTGATCAACAAAGGTTCCGAGCGAGTATCTGAGGTAACGGCACGTTTTACGCTGGATGCGATGCCCGGTAAACAGATGGCGATCGACGCCGATCTGAACACCGGGGCGATTACGGACGCACAGGCAAAGGAACGTCGTCAGAAGATTCAGGATGAGGCCTCCTTCTTCGGTGCGATGGATGGTGCTACGAAGTACGTAAAGGGAGATGCTACAGCCGGTCTTATCATTACAGCGATCAACTTTGTCGGCGGTCTGGCACTGGGTGTCGGAATGCAGGGTATGGCGATGAATGAAGCACTGCAGAAGTATTCGATCCTTACGATTGGTGATGGTCTGGTATCACAGATTCCATCGCTGGTTATTTCCCTGTCAACCGGTATCCTTGTTACGAAAGTATCAAAGGAATCTGACCTCGGCAATGTCCTGATAAAGCAGCTGTTTTCGATTCCGAAGGTTATGTATATCGTCGGAGCATCGATGGCATTTCTGGGTCTGGCAACCCCTCTGCAGACAGGAATCTGTCTGGCCTATGCGATCCTGTTTATCATAGCGGGGAGAGCGATGGAAGCCAGAATGGAGGTACAGGACATTGAAGAGGAGGTAGCAGGCGAAGAGGAATCCGCAGAGGAGATCCGCCGGCCGGAGAATGTTGTATCGCTGCTGCAGGTAGATCCGATTGAACTGGAGTTTGGCTATGGTATCATTCCATTGGCCGATGTAAATCAGGGCGGCGATCTTTTGGATCGTGTGGTTATGATCCGAAGACAGGTTGCACTGGAGCTTGGCTGTGTAGTACCGATGATCCGTCTGCGTGATAATATCCAGCTGAATCCAAACCAATATGTTATCAAGATCAAGGGAGTACCTGTCAGTGAAGGAGAGATCCTGTTTGATCACTATATGGCGATGAATCCGGGATATGTTGAGGAGGAGATTACCGGTATCCCGACCTTTGAGCCATCCTTCCATCTGCCGGCGATCTGGATCACAGAGGGGCAGAGGGAACGTGCAGAATCACTGGGTTATACGGTAGTAGATCCGCCGTCGATCATTGCGACTCATCTGACAGAGGTGATCCGGAACCATCTGGACGAGCTTCTGACCAGACAGGATGTACAGAATCTGATCAACAATATCCAGGAACAGAATACGACCCTTGTTTCAGAACTGGTGCCAAAGCTGTTAAGTGTGGGCGAGATTCAGAAGGTATTACAGAATCTGCTGCGTGAGGGCATTTCGATCCGGGATCTTGTTACGATCTTTGAGACGCTGGCCGATAATGCACCGACGACGCATGATACGGATGTACTGACGGAATATGTCCGTCAGAGCCTGAAGCGTGCGATCTCCAATAAATATTTCCCATCCAATGAGATGACCAGTGTCGTTACACTGGATCCGAAAATAGAGCAGGAGATCATGAACTCTGTCAAGCAGACGGAGCAGGGGGCTTATATCAACCTGGATCCGGACAGAACCAAGCAGCTGCTTGCATCGGTACAGGATGAGGTGGATAAGATGGAAGAACTCGGAAAGAATCCGATCATCATAACATCGCCGATCGTCCGTATGTATTTTAAGAAAATAACAGAGGATCAGTTTAAAGATCTGATCGTTATTTCATATAATGAAATAGAAAATGACGTAGAATTACAATCGATAGGAATGGTGACAGTATAGTGATTATCAAGAAGTACATAGCAAAAACAGAACAGGATGCCGTAGAAATGGCCAAGACCGAATTGGGACAGGATGCGGTCATAATGAATGTCAAGAAGAATGAACCAAAGGGATTGGCAAAGCTCTTTCGCAAAAGCAGCGTCGAACTGACGGCTGCCATCGATGAAGTGCCTGAGTCCGAAAAAGAACCAAAGCAGGCGGATTTTGAAAAGATCCAGCAGGCGATCCAGATGGTAACTAAGGAGGCGGCAGCTTCTAAGGAAAAGAAAGAGGCAGCGCAGGAAGAAAAGAGTGTGTCAAATGATATACTGCCGGAGCCGGTACACAGTAAAAAAGAGGACAGCGTGATCGAGCAGCGCCTGAATAATCTGCAGGATCTTCTGGAAAAGCAGATGCAAGCATCCAGAGAGGAAGAGCAGGAGGGAGAAGAAGAGGAGAATCCGGTGAAGCGGTATCTGGAGTTGATCCGTTCCCAGCTGATCCAGAACGAAGTAGAACCATCCTATGCCGATCAGATATTGGATGATCTGGAGAGCAATTATAAAAAGGATGTCTCTTTGGACAAGGTATTATCGGATGTCTATCAGAAGATTGTCCTCAAGATCGGACAGCCGCAGCTGATCGATATCCATGCCAAGAAGTCGAAGTTTATCTTTTTCATCGGACCTTCCGGTGTGGGTAAGACCACAACAATCGCTAAGATTGCATCGACGTTGAAACTGTCCAAGAAGGTCAGGGTGGCGTTGGTTACTTCCGATACATATCGTATTGCCGCGGTGGAACAGTTAAAGACATATGCAAATATTCTGGGGATTCCTCTGAAAGTCATTTATACGACAGAGGAGATGACTGAGACAGCAAAAGAACTCGAAGAGTTTGATCTTGTATTTATTGACACAGCGGGACGTTCGCACAACAATATGCAGCAGCGGGAGGATCTGCAGGCACTGCTGGAGATTATTCCTCCGGAGGAGCGGGAGATTTTCCTCGTATTAAGTGCAACAACAAAATATAAGGATCTGGTGAAGATCTCGCAGACCTATCAGGAGATTATAAAATATAATCTGATCTTTACGAAACTGGATGAGACAGACACGGTCGGCAATATTTATAATATCCGTATGCTGACCGGAGCACCGTTATCCTATCTGACATGGGGACAGAATGTACCGGATGATATTGGTAAGGTGGATGCACAGAAGATTGCAAAACAACTACTGGGAGGAAATGGCTGATGGATCAGGCAGAACAGTTACGAAATATAATTAAAAAGCAGAACCAGAAGCAGCATCTTGCCAGAGTTATTACGATTACAAGCGGCAAGGGCGGCGTGGGTAAATCAAATATCTCCGTAAATCTGGCGATCCAGCTCAGTCGTCTGAATAAAAAGGTCATCATTCTGGATGCGGATTTTGGTCTGGCAAATATTGAGGTCATGTTGGGGATACGGCCTAAATACAATCTGGCGGATATGATGTTTCGCGGGAAGAGTGTACAGGAGGTCATATCGCCGGGACCGGAGGGGATTGGCTTTATCTCGGGTGGTTCCGGCCTGAAAGAAATGTCCAACCTGACCAGAGATCAGATCATCAGTCTGGTCAATATGATGTATGAACTGGATCATCTGGCGGATGTTGTGATCATTGATACCGGAGCAGGTATTTCGGATACCGTGATGGAACTGGTGGCAGCCAGTACAGAGGTCTTACTGGTTGCAACACCGGAGCCGACCTCGATCACAGATGCGTATGCATTGCTTAAGACACTGCACCGGCATGAAGATTTTGACAAAGAACGTACTTCGATCAAGATGGTCGGAAACAGGATACAGAGTTATGAAGAGGGAAAGGATCTGTTCACAAAATTAAATACCGTCGTCGAGAAGTTCCTGGATATGGAAATGGAATATCTGGGGGCGGTTCCATATGATCCGACTCTGACACAGGCGGTGATGAAACAGACACCGGTATCCCTTGCGACACCAAATGCCCCTTCGTCCCGTGCCATGCTGGAACTGGCTATGGTGATGGAGGATGCCGGTCTGCATCAGGATATGCTGCATACGAACCGGGGAATTGCCGGTCTGTTTACCAGAATCTTTAAAAGAAAAGTAAAATAATATCTGTTTTGGAAAGGAAAGAATAGATATGAAAAATATTTTAGTGGTAGATGACTCTGCACTCATGAGAAGGGTCGTATCTGATATAATAAATAACGACGAACAACTTCACACAGAGATGAGCGCAGCAAACGGACAGGAAGCGATGAACATTCTTGAAAGAGGAGAACGCTTTGACGTGATCATTCTGGACATTAATATGCCGGTGATGAATGGTCTGGAGTTCTTAAAGGAACTGAACAGAAAACATCGTAAGGACAAAGTGATCATCGTCAGCACCATTGCCAAAGAGGGAGCGAAGGAAACTATTCTTGCCCTGGAAATGGGGGCCTTTGATTTCGTTACCAAACCGGACAGCCTCCGGGAGGCAAAGGGAGAAACGTTTTCAAAACGTCTTTTGGAAAGAATCTATGCAGCTGCCGGTCTTGGACATAAAAAGGCGGCTGCCGGAGCGTCTGTGCCGATGAAAGGAATGGCAGTACGCAGTAAGGGCCAGCCTGTCACATCCGACCGATC
>CAUCOL010000156.1 GCA_958444395.1 uncultured Lachnospiraceae bacterium | reverse complement strand
ATTACCGCCACATCTACGCAATGCCCGATCATGGCAATCTTATTATTTCTCCCCGCCTCATTCAACATCATTTTCTCCATATACATCCTCCATTCTTCGTATCCTTATGCTTTCTCTGTATCAGTCCGTCTGCCTGCTGCCCATCCGGCACAGACACCCCTCTGCCCCATACCGTTCTACTTTGATGCAGGGTGGCATTTGGCAGATACTTCCTCTACTACGACCTTATATACCTGAACCATTTTGCACATCTGTTCTAAGATTGCAAATTCCCTGCCGGTCTGCTGCTTCATCAGCTGCTTTAAGCCCTCTGCCTTCTCGATGGGATCCGTTACGATCGTTGCTTCCCCATCTCCCATAATGCAGGCATAAAACTCGCTATAATCACAGGGAATGTCCGTTCCTTCTAACAATGCCGTATCCGTCTCGATTTCGATAAATACATGCGGATCTGCACGAAGTACATCATTCTTTCGCCCCTCCATCGCACCATGCATGTACAATGTCAGTCTCCCCGCTTCGTATGTGTATCCATAATTCAAAGGAACAATATAGGGACGTCCCCCATCGATCATTCCCAGATGCACAATCTTCGCACTGTCCAGAATATGGCGGATCTGCTCGTTATCGGTTACCTGTCTGTCCTGTCGTCTCATAAGAACCTCCTTTTCCAAATGTTTCTCACGATTCTATGTTCTGTCTGTTCCAAACGGCTGTCCCATCTCTGTTTCGACCTCCGGTTTCTTTTCTGCTTTTCCTGTAAATTATAGCACATTTTTTCATAACGTACATATATATGAGATAACACAGAAAATATTCCGGTACCATTCAGATTCCCCTTTCGCGAATCTGCTGTATCCGGTTTCATCATCAGAAAGGACAGCAATTATGAATCAGATGAATATGAGATCCGGTGGCTGCGCCCAGCAGCGCCAATGTGGCATGAATCCTGCCCGCATGAATCAGCTGATGGAACAATGTGAACAGGATCCTGCACAAAATTGCGGTGGCGACCCTGTATATGGTATGCCCCTGGCGATGGGGTATGTGCCGTTCCAGAAATGGGGACAGACCTACAATCTGGCAGAAGGTCTTTCCTGCGGCACCATTTTCCCGGTATTGAATCTTCCATTTTTAGGCTGTGTACCGCGTAGTGTATACGCCAGAAGAGGAGGCAGAGCATGAATCCATCTATGAATCAGTGTAACCAGTGCGGCGCATCAACGAGACGTCAGGGACTCCCACAGGATAAGCACCAGCTGTTAAAGTATATTACGCAGGTATCGTTTGCACTGGACGATGTTATTTTATTTCTGGATACACATCCCTGCGACAAAGACGCTTTAGAATATTACCAGCAGGTCAGACAGCAGCGTAAGGAAGCGATGGCTCTTTATAATGAAAAATATGGTCCTCTGCAGATTGATCAGGAAAACTGCGAAAGCTACTGGACCTGGGTCGAAAGCCCGTGGCCATGGGAATAACCGGTATATCACGTCTTTTGACAGCATCAATATTTATTGGGAGGTTTTCTAATGTTTAACTATGAAAAAAGACTGCAGTATCCGGTCAATATTACTCGGCCGGATGCAAAGGCAGCACAGATTATTATTAGTCAATATGGCGGTCCCGACGGCGAAATGGGAGCCTCTATGCGTTATCTCTCGCAAAGGTATTCGATGAAGGATCGGCGGGTTATGGGAATTTTGACGGATATTGGTACAGAAGAACTTGCGCATCTCGAGATGGTAGCAACGATCGTGCATCAGTTGACACGTAATCTGACGCCGGAAGAAATCAAGGCTTCCGGCTTTGATAAATACTATGTCGATCACACGTTAGCTATCTGGCCGCAGGCAGCGGGCGGTATTCCGTTTAATGCCTGTGAATTTCAGAGTAAGGGCGATCCGATCACTGATCTGTATGAAGATATGGCAGCTGAGCAGAAAGCTCGTACGACCTATGATAATATTCTGCGACTGATCAAAGACCCGGAAATCGCAGATCCGATCCGTTTTCTTCGTGCCAGAGAGATTGTGCATTTTCAACGCTTTGGCGAAGGATTGCGCCGTGTACAGGAAGATCTTGACAGCAAGAATTTCTATGCTTTCAATGATCAGATTGATAAAAAGCCTTGCTGACACTGTAAATCATATTGTTATAGGGAAGGGGCTGTCGCTTTATCGATTAAAAAATCGTGAGGCGGCAGCCTCCTTTTTGCTATGCTTCGATATCTTTTTGAGTATCTTCTTTTAGCTCCTGAGGAATCATTTGAGTTTTCTTCTATTATCTGCTATGATAATCTCAATTTAATTTAAGGACAGAAAGGACTTGAGAGCAATGACAGAATTTGAAGGATATCAGTACATAGACGGTGGTGTATGTGCGTCCAGGGGATTTGTTGCAAATGGAATGAATGCAGGCATTAACCCGGACAAGACCAAGAACGACCTCGGTATGGTCTACAGCGAGACACTTTGTCAGGCGGCGGCAGTCTATACCCAGAACAAAGTAAAGGGTGCACCGATCCTGGTGACGAAGAAGCACCTTGCTCAGTCCGGTAACACGGCGAAAGCGGTTCTGGTCAATTCCAAAAATGCAAACACCTGTAATGCCGACGGGGAAGAGATCGCACAGAAGGCATCCGAACTGGCGGCTTCCTCTCTTGGCATCAAGCCGGAGGAAGTGATCATCGCATCCACCGGTGTCATCGGACAGCCGCTGTCTATCCAGCCATTCGAGGATGCAATGGATACACTGACTGCCGGTCTGACAGCAACAGGCAATGATAAAGCAGTCAATGCGATCATGACGACAGATACCGTGCCAAAGCAGGTAGCCGTTGCCTTTGAGATCGACGGGAAGGAATGCCACCTCGGCGGCATGGCAAAAGGAAGCGGGATGATTCATCCAAATATGGCTACGACGTTGAATTTCATCACATCGGACGTAGCGATCAGCGCTGAAATGATCCAGAAAGCCTTGCGTGATATTGTAAAGATCACATACAACTGTCTGAGTATTGATGGTGACACCTCGACCAATGATATGGTCAGCGTAATGGCAAACGGTCTCGCCGGAAATCCTGAGATCACCGCCGAAGGCTCTGCCTACGAGATCTTCAAACAGGCTCTCTACATCGTAATGATGAATATGACGAAAATGCTTGCTGCAGATGGTGAGGGTGCTTCTAAGATGTTAGAGTGTACCTGCAACGGCGCACCGGATCTTGATACGGCGATCATCGTTGCTAAGAGTGTCATCCGCTCTCCTCTGTTCAAATGTGCTATGTTCGGCGAAGATGCAAACTGGGGACGTATCCTCTGTGCAATCGGCTATGCAGAAGCGGATTTTGATATTATGAAAGTAGACGTTGATCTTGCCTCTGCGGTGGGCACGATTGCTGTATGCCGCAACGGTGCCGGAGTTGCTTTTTCGGAGGAGGAAGCTGCCAAAATCCTGGCTGCCGATGAAATCTATATCAATATCGACCTGAAACAAGGCGATGCACAGGCAAAAGCCTGGGGATGCGATCTGACGTATGATTATGTAAAGATCAATGGAGATTATCGTTCTTAAGAGATTCAAAAAACAGCCCGTCAGAGATATCCGGATCTTTTGACCTCTTTATATAAGGCAAAACAGCCTGCGCTTAATCCACAGTGAATTAAGCGCAGGCTGTTTATTATATCAATGAAGAAATCCATCAGGAATACATCGGATCTTACAGATCGGAACGATCCTTTACATACTTCTTGATCGCTGCAAAACTCTCTTTGCTGACTACATGCTCAATACGGCAGGCATCTTCGGAAGCAATCTCTTCTGAAACTCCCATTGTTACAAGCCATTTCGTCAAAAACTCATGTCTCTCATAGATCATCTCCGCAATCTCACGCCCGGAATCCGTCAAATAGATAAAACCGGCATCTGTCACTGTAATGTGACCCTTTTCACGCAGATTTTTCATGGCAATACTGACACTTGACTTCTTAAAACCCATCTCATTCGCTATATCGACAGAGCGGACTACCGGAAGCTTCTCCCCCAATACCAGGATCGTCTCCAAATAGTTTTCCGCTGATTCATTACTCTTCATATTCGATCAAAACCCCCATACATTCTTTTACTATTAGAATCATTATAGCATAAGACGAAATCAAACACAACACAGCGTTTATGAGAAACTATGTCATAAAGTGCTTGCAAAACACTCTCTTTTCAATGACAGGGATCACATATCAACGAAGTTTCCTATAAGGATTAAGGTTTCAAAAAGAGAACGGGCGCCGCACAATCTGTGCAACGCCCGTTCTCTTTTTATTTGTGTTCAGATTCTATGTCTCTACTGTAAGATAAATGTACTTACCAGACCGCTTAACGCCTCTGCCTGTGCAGAAAGCTCCTCGCTGGTAGCTGATGTCTCTTCTGCTGCCGCTGAGTTAGACTGTACTACCTCAGAGATCTGCTGGATACCGGACTCAGCCTGCTCCATAGCCTGTGCCTGAGACCCAGATGCCTGGCTCAGTGACTTGGAAGTATCTGCAATACTCTCGATACCGGAGATAACGATCTGTAATGCCTGCTCTGCATTCTGTGCTGCCTGGTTTCCCTCTTCGATCTCTTTCAGCGCACCCTCGATCAGCTCTCTTGTATCTACGGCTGACTTCGCACTCTGCTCTGCCAGCTGACGGATCTGGTCTGCTACTACAGCAAAACCACGGCCTGCTTCACCTGCTCTGGCAGCCTCAATCGATGCATTCAGAGATAACAGGTTGGTCTGACTAGCGATATCTTCAATATCTGCTGTGATATTTTCAATCTTCTTAGAAGTCTCATTGATACGTTCCATAGCATCAGACAGCTCACGCATCTGCTCTCTGCTCTTGTCTGCCTGATCTGCATATTCTCTTGCCTGCTGATGGGACTTCTCAAGATTCTCTGCTGTCTGTACAGCAGCTTCTGTAATCGTATCGATCGTAGCATTTAACTCTTCTACGGAGCTTGCCTG
>CAUCOL010000155.1 GCA_958444395.1 uncultured Lachnospiraceae bacterium | reverse complement strand
TCCTTTACCAACATGAGTTCTGCCTTATCACAGATATTAGAAAATCCTGTATTTTCTATCATAATCTCAATCCTGTCAGAATAAAACTCTGCATTCTTTACCACAAAACGATACCCCAAATGTTCGCCGATATACTGATAAAGACTGCCCCATTCCCCGTACGCAGTCTGCTTCCATTGTTCTAAGACCTGATCCTCATAAATACTGTTGAGATAGGAAACACGAAAATCCTGCAGTGTGCATAGTGTTTCCTTTGCACCAGCCATCTGTCCGGAAAGCACCTCGCCTCCAAACGGAATCATTCCACAATTTTCCTGCATATAGAGCAGTTCATCAGCCATGCACCAGTCGTCTGTCCAGATACTTTCCTTTTTTTTCTTTTGACCAAATGTTCCCATATGATTTTCTGAGCCGAAAATTGCATCATCGAATACACCCGGTACTGTTTTTTCATTCTCTTTTACCACTACCATACGGCAAAAAGATGGCTTTCTGAGCGCAATCTTAATGTCTGTTCCAAGCACTTCTCTCCATACAGCATAAAGTTCCCGGATATATTCCCGGTCTAAAAATTTTGATCCGTGCATTTCTCCCCAGTTCCCGACAAACAACCCCTGCGTTATAAAAATATCACTCTCATACGCACGTACAACCGTTCCAAGCTGTTTCATATGTGTTAAAACCATGGAAAATAATGCCGGTTCCCGCTCCATTCCCTTTCCCTGTGTATCATACAACACACGCAGAATGATATCTTTTCCCCGGTCATGAAAACATTTTAAAATCTCCTCTGCATATTCCAGTGCCTCTTTTGAAAGGATCTTACACCGAAATGCTCCAATATCAAGCCGTACCAGTGCCAGTGTCTCCTCATCCCAAAACGGCAGATATAAAAGTCCTTCCACATCTCTTTTATCAAGTGTAAACGTATAAATATGGTACCAGCCCCTGCCCGGATTTGTGCATTCTTTCCTGCTCTCCTCCGGGAGAATTGCTGTCAAATGTTTTTTATTTCTGTTCTTCCAAAAAAACATCTTCTTTCCCTGCCCCTGCGTCAATTTTTAATACTTTTACACGAAATACCACTCCAATGATCGAGAAAACCATACGGAACATATAGATCACAGGCTTTAAACCCGAATGCATACTGACTCCAGTCTGTCTGTTGTGCATAACCGCCGGTATCTCTTCCACTTTGAATCCAAGCAGCAGCATCTGAATGATCATATTTGCATCCGGATACTTATCATCAAAATGTTTATATTTCGAATAATATAAAAATGCCTTCCGGTCAAGTCCCTGAAGCCCGGTCGTCGGATCGCAGATATGGCGTCCGGTCGTCATTTTGATCAGCTTTCGGAATAATGCATATGCCAGCTTTTTTGTCACAGAAACCGGAAAATCAGAGCTGCCCTCCATGAATCTCGATCCAAGCACAATATCCGGATATCTTCCATCGGCATCTTTCTGCCGGAGTCTCTCATAAATCTTTGGAATATTACATACATCATGCTGTCCATCGGCATCCATCTGTATCACGTATTGGTATTTTCTCCGTATCGCATATTTATACCCAAGCTGCAGCGCACTGCCGTAACCAAGATTAAACACATGTGTGACTAACGTGTGTCCATGCGCTTTTACCACCCAGTTTGTGGAATCGGAAGAAGCATCGTTCATAACAAGGATATCCGCAATGGACGAGATTTCCGGTTTTTCCAACTCATAGAGCACTGCCTCGATATTTTTTTCCTCATTGTACGCCGGCATAATAATCAATAGATCTTTTTGATTTTTCATTTCTATCTTACCCCTCTTTTTTTGCTGCATATATCTTTCAATCAGCCAAGCAGTAACCCTGTGAGCAGCTCCATGTCTTTTTCGTAGACAACATTTTTCTTAAGTGATGCCTCCCGGTACCGTTTTCGCAGTTCCTCATCTTCCACCATTTTACAGACCGCTTCACAGACTGCTTCCGGTTCTAATCTGCATAAAATACCATCCACGCCGTCCGTAATCTGTTCCCGGCTGCTCTCTGATGCAATAATGGGAAGTCCGATTGTCTGTGCTTCCTGTATCGCAATACTTTTTCCCTCAAACCCGGTCGCATGTACATAAATATCTGCCTGCTTATAATACGGATACGGATTTTCCGCAGAACCCAGCAGAATAAAATCATCCTGTAATCCTAACGAAGCAATCAGGTGTTCAAGTTCTTTTCTTTTCGGACCTTCCCCAAGGACATACCACTTAACATTTTTATGTCGCTCTTTGATTTTTTTCATTGCATAAATTGCAACCGGATAAGACTTCTGTTCTGTAAGACGTCCGACCGTAAGAAGTCTGACACCGTCAAAATTATCCCAAAAACCACCTGGCAGTAATGCTTTGGTTCTTATTTTTTCCGGATCGATAATATTATGGAAAACTTTTGTCCGCCCACAGCATTCCGGATATACTTTTAAGAACTGTTCTTTTACCTCCTCCCCGATCGGGAATATGGCATCATATTTCAGATAACAGTCACGGTCCAGTTTTCTGGTATATCCTGCCTTTGTATAATCAATATGTATGAATGCTGCTTTTTTCTTTGCACATACGTGGTCTGCAACGTAATACGCCGATCCCCCCTCTAAATAGGCAACCGCAAGATCATATTCCTCTGTAAACCGTTCCCCTCCATCGGAGAGTACCCGCCAGAGCAGTTTATCTGGCAAAATTTTTTTCTTCTTTATCATATCTGCAAGCGATGATAAAAGATATGGTAACAGGCAAAATATTGTTCCCCGCACAAACATGGTCTTAAGGATCGTTCTGTACATAAAATATCTTCCCTTTTTCTGTAAAACCGACAAAGGCTGATAGGATTTATTTTTTAATACGACCTCTTTGGGCAGCCGATTTATCAGTTCTCCCTGTCCCATCAGAACATAAAGAGATATCTCGTACTGCACGTCTTTCGTCTTTTCATTTTCCTTTATCAGTTTTTCAAGCAGTTCTAAAAGTGCCATCTCCGCACCGGCTCCGCCTAATGTATTAATCACGAATAATATTTTCTTTTTCATCCACAAGCACCTTCAGTTCCTGCAATATTCTTTCATTTTCCTGATTGAGCAATGATACCTGCATCGCTAATTCCTGGTTTTTTACCACCACAACAGACACTGCCATGGTGATTTTAAATAAAAACAGGATTATGACAACAAATACTGCAAACGCAAGCAGTATTCCGCCTTTTCCACTGCTCCATAAGCAAACAGCAGCATCCGGCGCTACGACAATTCCCGCCACAAGAAATGCCACAGAAACAATCGCCCATCCAAGTCCGATCCCATCGGTCAGTTTTTGTCTTGCATACATAAAAAGATCCAGAATGAGTAAAAACACTCCAAAACCTATCAGTAATATTTTTAGTATCATGCCTTTATCTCCTCTCTTCTGTCATAACTTTTTGCGGAAGGTTTTCTTCCCCTTTTTATTTTAAATAATTCGCCCTGGCAGAAAATATGCACATCCATATGACGTTCTACCCAGCGAAGTCTGAAATATCCAACGGTAAATCCAAGAGAACTTCCCATGACAAGCCCTGCACCATACCAGAGATCCGGAAGCTGTTTTGAAAACAGCGTTCCAAGGAAAGTGCCCATACAAAAGCAGACCGCCGTTAAAAGCGCCCCTGTCATATCATTAAAATAATACAGGAAAATCAATTCTGCGTAGAGCAGAAAAAGAATAAAGTACCCGGCCGCAAGACACGGATAGATCTGCATTACAAGTCCCGAAAATCCCAGTCCGGGCAAAAATATCACGCAAAACAGATAAAGCACAACCGAGACAATAAACTGGATTCTCACAAGGTTCATAAGCTCAGATGCAAGCTGGCGGAACATCCTGTTTTTTGCATTGTTGATATCTTCCCATCTTCCACCGATAACAGCCTCTGAATATGCCTTGTATCTTTCATGAAAATGCATTTCCACACGGCTGATAAAAATGATCGTCGATGAAAGATTTGTAAACATCGCCAGACAGGTCGCCATATCATATGCCGGCGCATAAACAAATGTATCTGCTACCGTCATCTTTAAATCCGTTGTCCAGAAAACAAAATTATGTATATACAGACCTAACGTATACAACAGGTTCGTCGCGATAAGATGCCAGTAAGTTTTAAAATAATGAAGCACCTTACGGTACTGATGGCTGTTTCTTTTAAAATAGCTCTTTATCGTCGCCGCTGATATCGCTGCCGTCAGGAAAAATCCAATCGTCAGTGACAGGAGCATGCTGTATATGATCTCCCTGTGAAACACCTTCACAAGCAGCCATGCAAGTCCGAATGCCGCTGCCATTCCCATGAGGAAAAATAATGATATTTTCTGGTAATCCTTACAGATTGACAGATACAACATGGAATAAAACACCAAAAGAAGCGCTATAAAACCACAAAATCCGGTAAAAACAAATACCAGATCCACCTGCCCTGTCAGATACTCCCTAATACAGAACGGGATTGCAAACATACATCCGAAACAAATATTTAAAAATAACCCGACATCATAGCACGGCAGAATATCTTCGTACTTTTCTTCATAAATAATATCGGACATATATCTTGATAATACAGCGTTAAATGGCGCTGCGATCAGCAGGGAAAAAATAAAAATGTAAAGTACCGTACCAGAAAATAAACCTCTTCTCGCATACCCTACTGTCTCGTATCCAAGAAAATGGCTCATCAGCATCACATTGCCGATTACAACAAACATCGGTGCGATTGTAACCATGGTACTGTACCCGAATCCTGCCAGATTTGCAAGAATCGTACGCCTGTCATATATTTTCTGTAGTTTTACTCCTATTCCTGCCATGGATCACGCATCCCCTTTCTTTTCTTTCTCTTTGCCTGCATCCTCAAACTGCCGGTAGATCTGACGGTAGGTTTCTTTCATATCTTCCACAAGATACCGGCTCTTTAATCTGCGATATCCGTTCTCTCCCATGCCAATTCTCT
>CAUCOL010000154.1 GCA_958444395.1 uncultured Lachnospiraceae bacterium | reverse complement strand
GATCAGTGTTGGATAGCCGTGGAATGCGAAGATAACCGGCTTATCTGTTGTGAACAGAGCATTGTACTCACTGTCACTCAGACCATGTGGATGCTTATGGTTAGACTCCAGCTTGAACAGATCGACAATGTTTACCACGCGGATCTTCAGCTCTGGGATCTCATCACGCAGGATTGTAACAGCAGCCATTGTCTCCAGAGTAGGTGTGTCACCACAGCAAGCCATAACCAGATCAGGCTCCTGACCTTCATCATTACTTGCCCACTCCCAGATGCCTACACCCTGTGTGCAGTGCTTAACAGCCTGTTCCATGCTTAACCACTGATAGCTAGGATGCTTGGAAGCTACGATCGCATTGACGTAGTTCTTGCTCTTGATGCAGTGATCGAAGCAGGATAATAAGCAGTTTGTATCTGGTGGGAGATACATACGTACAACGTCTGCTTTCTTATTTGCAATATGGTCTAAGAAACCAGGATCCTGATGTGTAAATCCGTTGTGATCCTGCTGCCATACATTGGATGTCAGAATGAAGTTCAGAGAAGCGATAGGACGTCTCCATGTCAGCTGGTTACAAACTTTCAGCCACTTAGCATGCTGTGCAGCCATAGAATCAACTACACGGATAAATGCTTCGTAACTTGCGAAGAAACCATGACGACCTGTCAGAAGGTAACCTTCCAGCCATCCTTCACACATATGCTCACTCAGCATACCATCCATGATACGTCCGCCTCTTGCCAGGCAGTCATCTGTATCAAGAAGTTCTGCGTTCCAGTCTCTGTTCTCAGCCTCAAATACTTTGTAGAGACGGTTAGACATACTCTCGTCCGGTCCGAAGATACGGAAGTTCTTGCTGTCCTTATTCAGTGTGAAGATGTCGCGGATGTATCCACCCAGCTCGATCATATCCTGTGCTTTTGTCTTACCAGGGTCAACTTCGATACCATATGTACGGAAATCAGGAAGTCTTAAGTCTTTCAGTAACAGACCACCATTTGCATGAGGGTTTGCACCGAGGCGGGCATCTCCCTTAGGAGCCAGTTCTGCCAATTCAGGAATCAGAGTACCATTCTCATCGAACAGCTCTTCCGGACGATAGCTCTTGAGCCATTCTGTCAGTAATGGAAGGTGCTCCTTTGGATTCTCCATAGTGATAGGTACCTGATGTGCACGGAAAGATCCTTCGATCTGCTGTCCGTCTACTACCTTAGGACCTGTCCATCCCTTTGGAGTACGAAGAACGATCATAGGCCAGATTGGACGCTCAGGATCATTTTCTTTACGGGCATGCTCCTGGATCGCTTTGATCTTTTCGATTGCTTTATCCATTGCTTCAGCCATCAGCTTATGCATGGTCATAGGATCGTCACCCTCTACGAAGATAGGCTCCCAGCCACATCCAACGAAGAAGCTTTCCAGCTCATTGTGTGGGATACGGGAGAAGATCGTAGGGTTGCTGATCTTGTATCCATTCAGGTTCAGTACAGGAAGTACGGCACCGTCTGTGATAGGGTTTAAGAATTTATTTGACTGCCAGGAAGTAGCCAGAGGGCCTGTCTCAGCCTCACCGTCACCAACGATAACGGTAGCGATCAGATCCGGGTTATCAAATACAGCACCAAATGCATGGGCGATAGAATAACCAAGCTCACCACCTTCGTTGATGGAACCAGGTGTCTCAGGAGCACAGTGGCTAGGAACACCACAAGGGAAAGAGAACTGCTTGAACATCTTCTGCATACCCTCTTCATCCTGGCTGATGTTAGGGTAGATCTCGCTGTAAGATCCCTCCAGGTATGTATTGGCGATCATGAAGTTTCCGCCGTGTCCCGGACCGGATAATAAGATCATGTCCAGATCGTAACGTTTGATCGCACGGTTGCAGTGAACATAAACGAAGTTCTGTCCAGGAACTGTTCCCCAGTGACCAACGATTTTCTTTTTAATATGATCCATAGTCAGAGGCTCTTTTAACAGTGGGTTATCCAACAGATAGAGCTGACCAGCGGATAAATAATTTGCTGCGCGCCAGTATGCATCCATTTTCTCAAGCATTTCCTGAGATAAAGGCTGCTTCTCAAGGCATGTGTTATTTGACATGTGTGTAACCTCCTAAAAGCTATTGTTTTGTTTTCAAACCACTATATCATAGCACATTTACGCTGATTTATTCAATTGGTTCGGGGCATTTTCGCTACTTTGTCCAATATACGGGGCAAAATGCGTAAAATCATGTGCATTTTCAAGGTCGAGACCATTATCCGTCAATCAAAAAAATTTGCCCGATCGGTTGAAAAAAATACGCAGATCCATATACTTTTTAATCATATGGATTAGTCTGTCAGGGAAATTCAGATCTTTTGACACCTTAATTCATGTAGTACAATAAACTGTTTAGAAACGAGGCTTATCATGAACAATAACATTATAAAAATAGAAGAGTTTCAGGATCCACGTCTGGACGTGTATGCCCGTCTCAGCGAAGGGCAGCTGCTGAACCGGCATCAGCCGGAGCAGGGGATTTTTATCGCCGAGAGTCCGAAGGTCATAGAGCGGGCACTGGATGCCGGATGCGAACCGTTGTCTATCCTGATGGAAGAAAAGCACATCGAGACGCAGGGGAGCCGGATCCTTGCACGCTGTCCACAGATTCCTGTATTTACGGCAGCATTTGAGGTGCTGACACAACTGACCGGATTTAAACTGACCAGGGGAATGCTGTGTGCGATGCGCCGTCCCCGTCCACGCACGATCGAAGAGGTATGCGATGGGGCGAGAAGGATCGTGGTGCTGGAGAATGTCATGAATCCGACGAATGTAGGCGCAATCTTCCGGAGTGCAGCGGCGTTGAACATGGATGGGATCCTGCTGACACCGGGCTGCAGCAATCCACTGTACCGCCGGGCGATCCGGGTCAGCATGGGGACGGTTTTTCAGATCCCGTGGACTTTTCTGGAGGAGGCTTCGGTCACCTGGCCGGAGCAGGGCATGCAGAAACTGCGGGATATGGGATTTAAGACAACGGCAATGGCGCTTCGGAATGATTCCGTCAATATACATGATCCGGAACTGCTGCGTCAGAAGAAGCTGGCAATCGTGCTTGGCACGGAAGGGGACGGACTGGCATCCCAGACCATTGCCGGTTGTGATTATACCGTCAAGATTCCGATGGCACATGGCGTGGATTCGCTTAATGTGGCAGCTGCCAGTGCTGTGGCATTCTGGGAACTGGGACAGCTTCGCTGAGAGGCTGTTTTAGTGTACCGGTTTTGGCTCAAAGACACTGTTTCGTTATACTAGTTCCATTTTTTCATATTTCTGCTATAATGCTATTGATAAAAACTATCAATAAACACAGCGGATAGAAAGCACAGGTGTGAGCCGTACTGCCAATGCAGTATTGCTGACACGGCTATTTGTGTGCAGACGCCGCAAAGCAGTCTTACTTGCAGGGCGAAATGAGATTTTGTCTGTGAGTGATTCCGTGCAAAGCGTCTGCGGAATGGAGATTACCATGACATTACAGGAATTGGAAATAGGGCAGAGTGCCGTGATCAAAGCGGTTGGAGGAGAAGGCGCACTTCGACAGCATTTTCTGGATATGGGAATGATCCCGGGGGCGGAAGTAACTGTCGTCAAGTTCGCACCGATGGGTGACCCGATGGAACTGCAGGTACACGGCTATGAGCTGACGCTTCGGCTGGCAGATGCCGGGCAGATCGAGATCGAGATGATCTCGGAACGTACGAGAAAGCATGAACGGAATGTCTCTGTGAACCGCTCCGTGCATCCGGGACTCGGTGAAGAGGGGAAGTACCATGTGAAAGGTGATGGGAATCCTTTGCCGGAGGGCGAGGAACTGACCTATGCGCTGGTAGGAAACCAGAACTGTGGCAAGACCACCCTGTTCAATCAGCTGACCGGCTCCAATCAGCACGTCGGCAACTTTCCGGGAGTGACCGTAGACCGAAAAGACGGTGCGATCCGGGGACATGTGCATACATTGATCACGGATCTGCCGGGCATCTACTCGATGTCACCCTACAGCAGTGAGGAAATCGTATCAAGAAATTTCGTGCTGCAGAATAAACCAAAGGCGATCATAAATATCGTTGATGCGACGAATATAGAGCGAAACCTGTATCTGACCATGCAGCTGCTGGAAATGGATATACCGATGGTCGTTGCATTGAATATGATGGATGAAGTCACCGGAAACTCCGGTTCGATCGATGTCAATGGCATGGAAAGTATGTTAGGCGTGCCGGTGGTACCGATCTCGGCGGCGAAGAACCAGGGTGTTGACGAACTGGTGCGTCATGCATTACATATCGCCCAATACCAGGAGCGTCCGGGCAGACAGGATTTTTGTGATGAAAATGATTTTGGTGGTGCTGTTCACCGCTGCATTCATGCGATTGCACATCTGATCGACGATCATGCAAGGGATGCCGGGATCCCTCTGCGTTTCGCCGCAACCAAACTGATCGAGGGCGATCATCTGCTGCTGGAGCAGCTGCATCTGGATCAAAACGAGAAAGAGACGCTGGAACATCTGATCGTACAGATGGAGAAAGAGCGTGGACTGGACCGCAGCGCAGCGATCGCCGATATGCGCTTTAACTTCATAGAACGTATTTGCGAAAGAACCGTCGTAAAACCAAAAGAGAGCCGTGAACGTGTCAGAAGCCAGAAGATCGACCGGATATTGACCGGAAAATATACAGCGATCCCGTGTTTTCTTGCAATCATGCTGGCAGTGTTTTATCTGACCTTTAATGTGATCGGTGCCTGGCTGCAGGGACTTCTGGAAATGGGGATCGACGCCCTGACCCGCATGACAGATGCGGCACTGACGGCGGCGCATGTGAATCGTGTCCTGCAGGGACTGATCATTGATGGCATCTTTGCAGGAGTAGGCAGCGTGCTGAGCTTCCTGCCGATCATCGTAACATTATTTCTGTTCCTGTCCCTGATGGAGGACAGCGGCTACATTGCCCGCGTGGCATTTTTTATGGATAAGCTGCTGCGAAA
>CAUCOL010000153.1 GCA_958444395.1 uncultured Lachnospiraceae bacterium | reverse complement strand
GATCCGGTATTAGATTATTATAGTCCGGTGATCATAGGAAATAATGATTTTCTCAAAGAGCATCCAAAGCAGGCAAAAGCATTTCTGGCAGCAGTGAAGAAAGGTTATGAATATGCAGCAGAGCATCCGGATGACGCAGCGGATATCCTGTTAAAGCAGGTGCCGGAGCTGGATGAGAAGCTGGTGAAAGAGAGTCAGGAATACTTGAGTAAGCAGTATATCGCCGATGGCGACCAGTGGGGCGTGATCGAGCCGGAACGCTGGGATGCCTATTACCGCTGGCTGAACGAAAATAAGCTGGTAGAAAAGGACATACCGGAATTTGCAGGTTTCAGTAATGATTATCTGCAATAAACAAAAACAGTGGAATATGTGCAGGGGGCTTTAAACGGCTCCCTGTAAAGCTGTCAGAGGATATGAATCGCTGCAGTGCGGCAGGATGGAGGAAAAAGTGAAGCTGGAAGTAAAGAATGTTTCCAAATCATTTGAAGAGAAGCAGGTGCTGGATCAGGTGTCGATCCATCTGGAGGAAGGCGAGATCGTCTGTCTGCTGGGTGCCAGCGGAGGGGGAAAGACGACCTTATTTAATATAATCTCCGGACTTATGTCCCCGGATAGAGGTGCGGTTTATATGGATGGACAGGAGATTACCGGACAGCCGGGGCGTGTCAGCTATATGCTGCAGAAGGATATGCTGCTGCCGTATAAGACGGTTCTGGATAATGTGGCACTGCCACTGATGATTAAAAAGCAGTCCGGAGCAGACAGAGCACGGCTTCCTTTGTGGAAAAAACAGGAAGCAAGAAAAGAGGCGGCATCTTATTTTGAAGAGTTCGGACTGGATGGCTATGAGAAAAAGTATCCGTCGGAAATGTCCGGCGGTATGCGTCAGCGTGCCGCATTGCTTCGCACGTACCTTTTCTCAGACGAAGTGGCACTGTTGGATGAACCGTTCAGCGCACTGGATGCGATCACGAAGAATGCGATGCATCAGTGGTATTTGTCGGTAATGGAGAAGATTCATCTGTCCACATTATTTATCACACACGATATGGATGAGGCGATTCTTTTGTCCGACAGGATCTATATCCTGGCGGGAGCTCCCGGCCAGATCGTGGAGGAGATACGGATCGAACAGCCAAAGCCACGAAACCGCGATTTCCTTCTAACCGAAGACTTCCTCCAATATAAAAAGCGGATACGTGCATGCCTTCAAGAGTAGTTAAGTGAAACTTCCCACACTCTGAGCAGCCGGAACGCCCATCCGTCCCATCCTGCGCAGTTTTTTACAGATGCAGTGATTTTTGCTCGACACACTATGACGTCTGCAAAATGATGAATGAAAAATTGGCGCAGAGTATTAGCCTTTTCCAGATCAGCCCTGCGGTCAAACGATTACGATGAATACGTGCGGAGAGTGTGTCTGAACCCCCTTGCAGGCAGTAGCAGCAAAACTTTGACGGCACACTTGCGCTACTTGCACTGACGCAGCGGTGCATAAGCGTATCTGCATTTTATAAAATATAGATACGCCAAGCACCGGCGAGTGCAAAGTGCCGTGCAAAGTTTTGAATGACTACTTCCTGCCGGGGGTGAGTTTCGCTCAGAGCACGTAATTCATCCATCGTAATCGTTCGATCGCAGGGCTTGGAAAAGGCGTAAGGTACCAAGCCAATTTTTCATTCTCATTTGCAGACTTTTGCAACACGCAGGCAAAAATCAGAATGCTGCTTATTACCGCGCAGGATCGGACGGATGGGCATTTTCTGCGACCTGTGGTGGGAAGTTTCAGTAACTAAAATTAGCATCATACAAAATGCACAATAAAATGAGTTTTTGAAAGAAATAAGTTGACAGAATTACACATAAGTAGTAAAATATGGTTTGTAGGTTGATGTGATAGTTGTATAGAAAAGTTCCCCTTTTTTTATATGAACGTAGTTACATTGATTAACAAATTGAAACATAATATCTAGGAGGTTTTTTACGATGAAGAAAACATTTAAAAAAGTTATGTCAGTTGTTTTAACTGCTGCAATAGTAGTGAGTGGAGTTTCCGTAGCTGGTAAGAAGGCAGATGCTAAGGGAGCTAAGAAGTACAGTACACAGATGTATGTTATGGAAGAGGCCGGAAACTGGATTTCTGGTGATGGTTATAATCTTCAGAGCGGTAGTGTTACTATTAAAAAGGGTAAAAAAGTACATATCAGCTTTACAGCTAAGAATAACGCTAAGAAAACAGGTCTTAAATCTATTAAGAAAATTGGTGTATTAACAGTAGATGTAAAAAGCATTTTAAAAGATTACAAAGTTAAAAAATGTAAATATTCAAACATTGTTGTTAAATGCGATGGCAAAGTAGTAAAAGGTGTTAAGAGTTGCCAGGGTTATTTTGAGCCAGATCAGAAGAATAACAACTACCGTCTTTCTCTTTACAACCAGTATGGTTCAAACGGAGATAACAGTAAAAAGTTAAACAAAGCTTCTAAATTCAAATTCAAGAAAACAATTTCTGTTTCTTGCGATTTTGTTGCTAAATAATTAGCTTACTCTTTTCTCTATTATATAAAAGGAGTCATCACAGGTTTCTGTGATGGCTCTTTTACTTTTAGGTGAAATATGATAGAATAAAAAAAGCGTTTTGCCCTTCCCGGGATATGGGACAGGGGCTGGATACAAATGCGTTTGATCCGTACGGAATAAAAAGAATGTGAAGTAATGCAAGAAGAAAATGAGGAGGTACTTTATGGAAGGAACGAGAAAAAGCACACGTACGTCATCCACTGCCCGGTCGAAGGCAGCGGGTACGAAGAAACGTACGACGGCGAAAGCAGAATATAAAGCATCTCTGAAAAATATAACACAACCGCTGGTATTTGGACTGGATATTGGTACACGCAGTATTGTAGGGACGGTAGGCTACCGGGAGAGTACCAATCGTTTTGTGGTCGTGGCACAGGTGGTGAAGGAGCATGAGACGAGAGCAATGCTGGATGGACAGATCCATGATATACAGGCGGTAGCAGACACGATCTGTGAGGTGAAGGAGCAGCTGGAGAAGATGATCGGACGTACGCTGACGGATGTCTGTATCGCAGCCGCCGGACGTGTTTTAAAGACGGTTGTCGCAAAGGCACAGATGGAGTTTACTTATGAGACAGTCGTTACGGAAGAGCATATCTACTCGCTGGACATGCTGGGTGTGGAGAATGCTTATGAGCAGCTGCGTGCAGAGACAGCGCAGGGAGACATGAAATTTTACTGTGTCGGTTATTCGGTGATCCGTTATTTTCAGAATGAGTATCCGATCTCAAATCTGGAGGGACATAAAGCAAATTCGATCCAGACAGAGCTGATCGCGACGTTTCTTCCGGAAGAGGTTGTGGATGGATTGTATGTAGCTGTGGAAAAGGCGGGACTGTTTGTGGCAAATCTGACATTGGAGCCTATTGCGGCGATCAATGTTGCGATACCGGAGCGTTTCCGTCTGCTGAATATTGCACTGGTCGATGTGGGAGCCGGTACATCGGATATATCCATTACCAATGAGGGAAGTATCATAGCGTATGGTATGATTCCGGCTGCCGGGGATGAGGTGACGGAGTGCATCGCCAAACGCTATCTGACAGAATTTGCAGAGGCAGAGCAGATTAAGTGTAAGAGCACGACGAGAAAACAGGTGACCTATCATGACATCATGGGACTGAGTCAGAAGGTTTCTTCGGAGGAAGTGACAGAAGTCGTAGCAGAGACAGTACGTAGCATCACAAAACAGGTAGCAGATAAGATCATTGCGTTAAATGGCGGGAAACCGGTCAGTGCTGTTTTTGTGGTCGGTGGCGGTGGCAAGGTCAATGGTTTTGTGGAATCTCTGGCAGAATATCTGGAGCTGCCACAGGAGCGTGTGGCACTGCGTGGCAGTGAGGTACTGGGCGGAGTGCAATTCTTACAGCCGGGGATCAAAGTGGATTCACTGTTAGTTACACCGATCGGTATCTGTATGAATTTTTATGAGCAGAAGAATAATTTTATCTTTGTTACAGTGAACGAAGAGAGGATCAAGCTGTATGATAACAGTAAGCTGACAGCGGTGGATGCTGCCCTGCAGGTTGGTTTTCCAAAGGAGGATCTGTTTCCAAAGCGTGGGAAAACGGTCAATTATACAGTCAATGGAGAGAAGCGGATGCAGCGTGGTGAAGCGGGAGAAGCTGCCATTGTACGGATCAATGAGGAAGAAGGCGGTTTAAGCACGCCGATCGCACAGAATGATAAGATCGAGATCACACCATCCACGACAGGGGCAGATGCTGTATTGGAAATCGGGCAGATTCCGGAATATCATGCGGTGATGCAGTTTCGTTTTAATGGAAAACAGATCAGGTGTCCGCGTTTTGTCCGTGTGAATGGTGAGCTGGTATCTGCGTTTTATCAGTTACAGGATGGGGACGTTGTGGAGATCGTGGATTATTATACACTGGAGCAGGTTCTGGAGTTTATGGATATTGTGTACCGGGGCAGGGTATATGTAAATAATGTGATCGCAGAGCCGGATACAAAGGTATATGATAATTTCTCGGTAGCCTGTGAGATTAAGAAGGAAGAGCCGGAGTATGAGACTTTGATGCAGGAATACGGGGAAGATCAGGTGCCGGAAGCAGTATTACAGGGTATGACACAGGATGCCGTTGACGAAGCGGAGAATGGTCAGCAGGAAGTTTCGGATTATGATACAACTGTAGAACGCACGGAAAACAGTGCGATATCGGGAGAACAGTCCGGACATGTTGCATCACAGACGCAGTCTGCTTCAAGTGGCAGCAACAAGCAGCCGGTGTCACAGACAGTTGATCTGTTGATCACGGTGAACCGGACACCGGTGATCCTGAAGAATAAAAAAGAATATATTCTGGTCGACGTACTTGATTTTTATCCGTTTGATATGTCGGTTGCGGGCGGGATCCGTCTGGAGACAAAGGTCAATGGAATTGACGCAGATTTTACGACTCCTTTAAAGGAGGGAGATCAGGTGACACTGCAATGGGTGCAGTAGCAGCCGGAGAAGTGTTCGGGAAAGGAACTAAGGAAACATGAAGATTTGCAGTATTGCAAGTGGAAGCAGTGGAAACTGTACATAT
>CAUCOL010000152.1 GCA_958444395.1 uncultured Lachnospiraceae bacterium | reverse complement strand
GGCAGACCCGCAGCAGCTGATCGATGAAAGCCTGATCCCGGCGATTAATCATGTCGGAAAATTGTTTGACCAACAGATTTATTATCTGCCGCAGCTGATCTCCAGTGCAGAATCGATGGAATATGCCATTGGTTATCTGGAACCACTGCTGTCTGCCAAACGCGCCGGTGAGACAAAGGCAACAATCGTGGTGGCAACGGTAGAGCATGATATCCATGATATTGGAAAGAATCTGGTGGCATTGATGCTGCGCAATTATGGTTATAACGTCATTGATCTGGGAAAGGATGTGCCGGCTGATGTGATCGTGGATGCTGCCGAGAAGGAGCATGCAGCGATCATCGGTTTATCTGCTTTGATGACTACGACGATGATGGAGATGAAGAAAGTGGTTGAGTTGGTAAAGGAACGCGGACTGGATGTAAAAATCATGATCGGTGGTGCCGTGATCACACAGGGCTTTGCCGATGAGATCGGGGCAGACGGATATTCCGAGGATGCACAGGAAGCCGTGCGTGTTGTAGAACGTCTGCTGACAGAGTGATAGAAAATGGGGATGAAGACAGTGAAACAGACACAGAAAACAGTAGATATCATTATACCAATCTATAAACCGGATGCCTCTTTTGGAGAAGTATTAAGAAAACTGCAGGCACAGAGTGTACGGCCGCAGAACATCTGGCTGCTGCAGACGATGACCACCTCACAGGAGGCACTCTATTCTGCAGAGGAGTCTAATGTTCACGTCCTGCCGGTGAAAAAGCAGGACTTTGACCACGGTGCGACGAGAAAGATGGGGGCAGATCAGTCCAATGCGGAGTTTGTCTTATTTATGACACAGGATGCGATGCCGGCGGATGATGCATTGATCGAACGTCTTTTAGAGGCATTTGACGATGACAAGACTGGTGTGGCATATGCCAGACAGCTGGCAAGACCGCAGGCGGATCTGCTGGAGCGTATGACCCGGGAATACAATTATCCGGCGCAGGATCAGGTCAAGACGGCGGCAGATCTTGAACGTCTTGGGATCAAAACCTTTTTCTGTTCGGACGTCTGTGCGATGTACAGACATTCGCTATTTGATCAGTTGGGAGGGTTTGTTCATCCGACGATCTTTAATGAAGATATGATTATGGCATCTGCAGTCATTCACGCTGGGTATCAGGTAGTATATCGGGCAGAGGCAAAAGTTATTCACTCCCACGCTTATACGTGTATGCAGCAATTTCACAGAAACTTCGATCTGGGGGTTTCCCAGAGACAGTACAGAGAAGTGTTTGAAGCTGTTTCGTCCGAAAAAGAGGGTGCCGGTTATGCAGGCAGGACTTTAAAATATCTGTTAGGACATGGAAAACCCTGTAAGGCATTTTACTTTGCGATGCAGTGTGGATTCAAACTCATTGGATATAAATTGGGGCTGCATTATGAGAAATTATCCGACAAAATGATTCTTTGGTGTACCTCCAATAAAGAGTATTGGAACAGAAAGGAAGAAAAACATGTGTGATCATATTGAGATAAAGAGACTGGAGGTTTTTGCAAAGCATGGAGTGCTGCCGGAGGAAAATGTACTGGGACAGAAATTTGTGATCACAGCAGATCTTTTCTGTGATCTGTCCGGGGCAGGGCAGAGTGATGATCTGACACAGTCTGTCAATTATGCACAGGCAGCGGCATTGCTCCGGGAGAAAACCGAAGGGCACACATTTCAGCTGATCGAGCGTCTGGCAGAGTATCTGGCGCAGGAACTGCTGGTTGCTTATCCGGTGATCCATGCAGTACGTTTGGAGGTGGAGAAGCCCTGGGCTCCTGTTCATCTTCCGCTGGAAACAGTCTCTGTAACAGTAGAGAGAAGCCGCCATCAGGCATATTTAAGTATCGGTTCCAATATGGGTGATAAGGAGGCAAATTTAAAACAGGCGATCCGTCTGCTTCAGGAGGATCCGCAGACAGAGGTAAAGCGGGTATCACCGTTTATTGTGACAGATCCGGTTGGTGGGGTAGAGCAGGATGATTTCTTAAATGGAGCCATTGAGATTTCTACCCTTCGTTCGCCACAGTCTCTGCTGGAACTGATCGGCACGATTGAAAAGGCAGGGAAAAGGGAACGCATCATCCACTGGGGTCCAAGAACGATCGATCTGGATATCATTCTGTATGATCAGGAGATCATACAGACAAAGGATCTGATCATTCCACATAAAGAGATGCATAAGAGAGCTTTTGTGCTGGAGCCAATGGCGCAGATCGCTCCGTATGCCGTGCATCCGGTCTTTCATAAGACGATGTGTGAATTGCTGCAGGAAGTGCATGAGAGTGCATTGTCAGATTGAGTTTTTTCAAAACTATATTCAAAGATCCGAAAACCGGCATTCCGGCAGTAATTAAGGAATTGGGTGGCATTATTTCGCAAAAAAAGGTGCGCATCAGGAGATTACCTGGTGTGCACCTTTTTGAATCTGTTGAAAAACGGTTATTTTTTTGTGAGGTTCAAAGGATTGATCTCTTCCGAGGTTAAATCCATCCGGTAGGCATTTGAACCATCAAAATCTTCAAAGTACAAGGTATCTGATATAATATGCAGATAATTATAATTGCCATCTTTCAGCTTATGCGTACTTCCGGAGCTGGCGATCATGGCATACAGACCATTTTCTTTTCCGTTATCCTGCTGATAATATACCGTATCGCTATCCGGTGAAACATTATAGGTGGCAATACGGGTATTCACAAGTGTCGTTAAGGCACTTCCGTCTGTTTTTGCACGACACAGGGCATAGTCCTTAGCCATGTCCATAAAGTACAGATATCCATTGCAATAGGACAGGCCGGTGTAATTTCCCTCCAGAAGGACCTGTTTGCCGGAGCCATCCGTGTTCATTGTATGGATGTTATGATCGCTGTCGGCACCGATATAGAAAATCTTGTCATCCAGAATGACGGAGGGAGAGACTCCTTCATCAAGAAGCATCGTATCGTTCTTGCCGTCAATCCCGATCTTAAATAGCTGAAGCCCTTTCTTTTTATCATAGTGCTGATAGAAAACATCATTTCCATACAGAGTAACAGTCTGGGTCGGATCGGAAAACAGCTGTTTCAGTCCGGTTCCCTTTGATGATATACGGTATAATCCGGTTGTGCTCAGTGACAGGATGGCGTTGCCGCTTTTTCCTTTTTTGTCATTACGTCTGGTATAAAAGATATATTTGCCGGCAGCATTCAGATAGCTGACGTTATCCTCATAGATCTTTTTCATATCAGAACCGTCCGGATTCATCGAATACAGTGCATTCTGGTCGGCAGGATTGGCGAAAAAAATTCTGTCACCGAGAGAGGCAAAAAGACCGCCATTGAGCAGATTTGTGCTGCTGTTTCCCGTCGTATAAGGATCTTTGTAAAAAGTGACCTGCGTGGATCGTCTGAGCAGAAATATAAGGATCACAGCCAGCAGGATACCCAGTATGGTTATGATCCGTCTGCGTACCGGATGTGCATTTTGTTGATTCATAAATACTCCATTCTGAAAACTCCTTTCCCTGTCAGAGGCAGGGGGATTTCCTATATATTTATTGTAATGGCGCAGAGTGTATCAGAGACTCTGCGGATTGTTATAATTATACGAGGTCTTATTTGAAAAAGCAATCCGTAAAGCGGGAGTTTGCCTTTCTATTCTTACGGAAGATGCATAAGATAGCATAGAAAAGGGCTGAAACGAATACATCTCAAATATAAAAGAATGAAAAAAAACAGAAAAGGCACTTCTCTTTCTGAGAAAATTGTACTATTATATAAAGAAGATTCGTACTTGTTGTGTGACGCTGTCTTTTTTTAGGTTTTGTTTCACAGCAGTAAAAGAAAGGGATTGCTTAATGAAGGAAAGCAATTGTGAAAAACGTCGGCGGGATTGGACTGGATGGATGCAGTCATGAACCGTGCTGCGGGAGAAAAAGGAGAGGAAATTATGCTGAAATTACCTGCAATATTTAGTGATCACATGATCTTACAGAGAAGAAAACCGGTAGCAATCTGGGGTGAGTCCGATGCGGAGAAAATCACAGTCTGTATACAGGATGCACATGTTGTTACTTATGTAAAGGATGGTCAGTGGAGAACACTGCTTCCACCGATGGAAGCCGGTGGTCCTTATGATCTTACAGTCAATACGGATACAGGAGAGCAGGTCGTATATAAAGATGTGGAATATGGCGAGGTATGGCTGGCAGGCGGTCAGTCCAATATGGAACTGGAACTGCAGAATTCCAAAGACGGTGCAGATGCGGTAGCAGAAGCACATGACAGTCTGGTACGTTATTATTATGTGCCAAAGGTAGCCTATGAGTGTGATGAACTTTACGAGCAGGAAGCAAAGAGCAGCTGGGAACTCTGCAATCCGCAGAATGTAGGACGCTGGTCAGCAGTAGGATACTACTTTGCAAGAAAGCTGGCAGCACAGCTGGAGGTACCGGTAGGTATTATCGGTTGTAACTGGGGCGGCACTTCCGCATCCTGCTGGATGAGCCGTGAAGCATTAGAGTCCGACAAGGTGATCTCATCTTATATCGAAGAATATGATGAGGCAACCAAAGATCTGGATCTGGATGCATATATTAAAGAACGTGATGAATATATTGTGTATCAGGCAGAATTTGACCGTAAATGCAAAGAATATTATGAAACAGAGCCAAACCCAACATGGGAGGGGGCATTGGCAGTCTGCGGTGAGAATAAATATCCGGGACCGGTCGGACCAAGATCAGAAGTACGTCCGGCAGGACTGTATGAGACGATGATCAAGCGTATCACACCATACACACTGGCTGGTTTTCTGTATTACCAGGGAGAGAATGATGATACAAAGCCAAAGGCATATTACAATCTGCTGACCAGACTGATCCGTCAGTGGCGCGAGGACTGGTCAGATGATAAACTTCCATTTATGATCGTTCAGCTTCCAATGTTTAAGAATGTCGGAGATGAGGACTTTAAGAACTGGCCGCTGATCCGTGAGGTGCAGCACAGAGTGTATCGTACGGTTAAGAATACGGGACTGGCAGTCATCCTGGATAAGGGCGAGTTTAATAACATTCATCCGGTGGATAAGCAGCCGGTTGGTGAAAGACTGGCACTGCAGGCGATGTACCATGTATA
>CAUCOL010000151.1 GCA_958444395.1 uncultured Lachnospiraceae bacterium | reverse complement strand
TGTTTCAGACCAGCTTTCACGGAGACATGAACCGGGATGAAAAAGAAAAAGCGATCACGGATCTGGTGATCAAAATAAAGGAACACAGCCTGGAGGTGCGTTCTGGCCGGATCTCAGATATAAAGGAACTACAGACTATTATTTCACAGAAGAAAGCGCTGCAGAATACTGCAAAACTGCATATTTCTTTGAAAGATGGATAAATTATAGTAATGAAAGGAAGGTCACGTATGGCGACAGAAAAAGAGCAGGCAAAGAAAACTTCAAAAACAGCGACTGAGGAAAAGGCAACGAGAAGTACAACTGCCGCTAAAGGAACAAAGAAAGAAACAACCAAAAAGACAACCAAAACAGGAAGCCGTAAAAAAGAGACTGAAAATCCGGAAGCAAAATTCCTGGAATCTCTCGGGAAGTTAAAGGAACTGGCAAAGAGCCGCAAAAACGTTCTGGAACTTCAGGAGATCAACAACTTTTTTGGCGATATGGAGTTAGACGAGGAAAAAACAGAGAAGATCATTGAATTTCTGGAGGCAAATGGTGTAGACGTTCTGCGTATTTCTGATGATAAAGATGATGTGGATGACAGCATTATCCTCAGTATGGAAGCGGATGGAGATGCCCCGGATGACGAAGAAATTGAAAATATAGACCTTTCTGTGCCGGATGGTGTCAGCATCGAGGATCCGGTACGTATGTATCTGAAAGAGATCGGTAAGGTACCGCTTCTGACAGCAGACGAAGAAGTAGAACTTGCCAAGCGGATGGAAGAGGGCGACGCAGAGGCGAAGAAGAAACTGGCAGAAGCAAACCTCCGTCTGGTAGTAAGTATTGCAAAACGTTATGTTGGGCGTGGCATGCTTTTCCTTGATCTGATCCAGGAAGGAAATCTGGGTCTGATCAAAGCCGTTGAGAAATTTGATTATAAAAAAGGATATAAGTTCAGTACGTATGCTACCTGGTGGATCCGTCAGGCGATCACGCGTGCGATCGCAGACCAGGCAAGAACGATCCGTATCCCGGTGCATATGGTGGAGACGATCAATAAATTTGTCCGTGTGCAGAGACAGCTTCTTCAGGAACTGGGAAGAGAACCTTATCCGGAAGAGATCGCAAAGCAGATGAATATGCCGGTAGAGCGTGTCCGTGAGATCCAGAAGATTTCGCTGGAACCAGTCTCTCTGGAGACACCGATCGGCGAAGAAGAGGACAGCCATTTAGGTGATTTTATTCAGGATGACAATGTGCCGGTACCGGCAGAGGCAGCAGCCTTTACCCTGCTGCGTGAGCAGTTAGAGGAAGTACTCAGCACGCTGACAGACAGAGAGCAGAAAGTCTTAAAACTCCGTTTTGGTCTGGAGGATGGCCGTGCCAGAACATTGGAGGAAGTCGGCAAGGAGTTTAAGGTTACCCGTGAGCGTATCCGTCAGATCGAGGCGAAGGCACTGCGCAAGCTGAGACATCCGAGCCGCAGCCGCAAACTGAAAGATTATCTGGAGTAATGTATGAAAAATGCATCAAAAGAAATATCAAAACGATTGCAGACGGTGGCAGACATGGTATGCAGTGGCGGAAACGTGGCAGACATCGGGTGTGATCATGGTTTTACATCGATCTATCTGATCCGGCACGGACTGGCACAGCACGTCTTTGCGATGGATATTAACAAAGGTCCGCTGGAACGGGCAGACGAGCATGTCCGGCAGGCAGGTCTGCAGGAGAAGATCACACTGCGCCTTTCCGATGGAGCTGCCGGACTGGAACCGGGGGAGGCAGATACCCTGTTGATCAGTGGGATGGGCGGCGCACTGATCTGCCGTATTCTGGAGCAAAGCCCGGATGTTTTGTCACAGACAAAGGAGCTGGTGCTTTCTCCGCAGTCAGAGATCTATCTGGTGCGGCAGTTTCTGCAGGCACATGGTTTTCGGATAGATTCTGAGAAGATGCTGGTAGATCAGGGAAAATATTACGTAGTGATACATGCTGTGCCGGGCAGTCAGACTTATGCCCGTCAGGAGGAATATCTATACGGAAAGTATCTGATCAAGGAGCAGAATCCTGTGCTTCGCGTCTTTCTTGAAAAAGAAATGGAACGCACGGAGCATATTCTGGCATCTATGGAACAGAAGAAATTGTCAGAAACCGGTTGTCAGACAAGAGATCATCTGCATATACAATATCAACAGATGCAGTGGACATATGAAAAAGTCTGCGAAAGAAGGGGGTCAGGCATATGAATATAAAAGTAACCGTAGATGGTGTAGAGAAGGAATATCCGGAAGGAATTACATATGGCAGCATTGCCAGAGATGTGCAGAAAGAATATCCTTATGATATTATTCTGGCGAAAAAAGGGGAACGGCTGGTAGAACTGAACAAAAAAATTAAAAAAGACAGTGTGGTCACTTTTTTGGACACATCCTCCGAAAGCGGTCATAAAACCTATACGCGTGGTGTTACGCTTCTGATGTTGAAGGCATTTTATCACATAGCAGACACCGGCAGCCTGAAAAACATTTTTGTCAAGCATATGCTGGGTGACAGCTGCTATTGTGAAGCAGAGGGGATCGAAATAACGCAGCCACTGTTACAGAAGGTAGAAGACTATATGAAAGAGTTAGTACATATGGATCTGCCATTTGTAAAATATTCCATGAAAACATCGGATGCGCTGGAGCTGTTTGCAAAGCATAAAATGTATGACAAAAAGAAGCTGTTTGAGTACAGACGTGTATCTAATGTTAATGTGTATTCGCTGGATGGCTTCGAGGATTATTATTATGGATATATGCCGGCAACAACCGGTATCTTAAAATACTTTTCTCTGGAGTGCTACCGGGATGGTTTTCTGATCCACATGCCGAACAAAAAGACACCGGATCAGATGTCCGTATTTAAGGACAGTCCGAAATTATTTGATACGCTGCAGGAAGCAAGCAACTGGGGCAAAATGATGCATGTGGATACAGTGGGTGCTTTGAATGATGTGATCTCACATGGTGGAATCACAGATCTGATTCTTGTACAGGAGGCATTACAGGAGAAAAAGATTGCGGAGATCGCACAGCAGATCGCATCGGATCATAGCAAGAAGTTTGTCATGATCGCCGGTCCGTCCTCCTCCGGAAAGACATCCTTTTCCCACCGTCTGTCGATCCAGCTGCGCACCTTCGGACTGACACCGCATCCAATCGCCCTGGATAATTATTTTAAGAACCGGGAGGATACCCCGAAAGATGAACAGGGCAATTATGATTTTGAATGCCTGGAAGCAATTGATATCGAGCAGTTTAATCAGGATATGACTGCCCTCCTCAGAGGAGAACGCGTGGAACTTCCGACCTTTAATTTCCTGATCGGTCAGAGAGAGTATAAAGGAGACTTCAAACAGCTTGGCCCGGATGATATTCTGGTGATCGAGGGCATCCACGGGCTGAACGAGAAAATGTCCTATACGCTTCCCAAAGAAAGCAAATTCAAAATATATATCAGTGCATTGACCCAGTTAAACATCGATGAGCATAACCGCATCTCAACAACAGACGGACGCCTGATCCGCCGAATGGTGCGTGACGCCCGTACCAGAGGGTCTTCTGCCCAGAGAACGATCGGCATGTGGCCATCCGTGCGCAGAGGAGAGGACCGTTATATCTTCCCATTCCAGGAAGAAGCGGATGTTATGTTTAATTCAGCACTGATCTATGAGTTAGCGGTATTAAAACCATATGCGGAGTCAATCCTGTTTGGCATTCCGAAGGATGTTCCGGAATATGTTGAGGCAAAGCGTCTGCTCAAGTTCCTGGATTATTTCATTGGTGTAAGCAGTGAAGAGATCCCGAAAAATTCACTGATGCGTGAGTTTGTGGGAGGAAGTATTTTTAATGTATAAATTGGAGGTCTGATTTGAAGATTTATTTCGTTTCGTTAGGCTGCGATAAGAATCTGGTGGACAGTGAAATGATGCTGACTACCCTGCGAAAAGACGGTTTCGAGATAACCGATGATGAAACACAGGCAGAGATCATCGTAGTAAATACATGTTGTTTTATAGGAGATGCCAAAGAAGAGAGTATCAATACCCTTCTGGAAATGGCAGACTATAAAGAAAATGGAATCTGTAAGCTGTTGGTGGCTGCCGGCTGTCTGGCGCAGAGATATCACGAAGAGATCCGGCAGGAGATTCCGGAAGTCGATGTGATCATCGGCACAATGGGATATGAAAATATCACACAGGTGTTAAAGGAAGCACTTGATCAGAAGGGTGTGGTAGAGAGCCTGAAGGATATTGATTATCTGCCAACCCCACTGACAGACCGTGACAGTACATCCGGTGGTTATTATGCTTATCTAAAGATTGCAGAAGGCTGTGATAAATGCTGCACATATTGTATCATTCCGAAAGTGCGTGGTCATTACCGCAGTGTTCCGATGGAAAATCTGCTGGCACAGGCGGAGCATCTTGTGGCAAATGGAGCCAGAGAGCTGATCCTGGTTGCACAGGAGACGACACTATATGGTACGGATCTGTATGGAAAGAAAACACTGCCGCTTCTGTTAGAGAAGCTGTCTTCTATCGAGGAACTCCGCTGGATCCGTATCCTGTACTGTTATCCGGAAGAGATCACGGATGAATTGATCCATGTGATCAAAACGTTACCGAAGGTATGTCACTATCTTGATATTCCGATCCAGCATGGTGCAGACACAATCCTGAAGCGGATGGGACGCCGTACAGACCGTGCACAGCTGACAGAAATGATTGCAAGACTTCGCCGGGAGATACCGGATATTGCACTTCGTACGACGCTGATCACCGGTTTTCCTGGGGAGACGCAGGAAGATTTTGAAGAGTTAAAAGCCTTTGTGCGGGAAATGCGGTTTGAACGTCTTGGGGTATTTGCCTATTCCCAGGAAGAGGATACACCGGCGGCTGTGATGGACGAGCAGATTCCGCAGGAGATCAAGGAAGAACGGCGGGATGCGATCATGGAGATTCAGCAGGAGATCGCCTTTGCCCGCAACGAAGAACAGATTGGCAAGGTCATGGATGTCATGATCGAAGGAAGTATTCCCGAGGAAGGCATCTATATCGCCAGAACCTATATGGACGCTCCGGAGGTAGATGGTTATGTATTCGTTCCAACCCAGTGGAATCTGATA
>CAUCOL010000150.1 GCA_958444395.1 uncultured Lachnospiraceae bacterium | reverse complement strand
CAAGACCTAAGTACCGGCGAGCTCATAGTGCAGTACAAAGTATATTTCTTTCACCGATTGGGAGTGAGTTTTGCGTGAGAGCACGTAAATCAATCCTCTCATATCTATTATGCCGGTCTTGGGAAAGGCGTAAGGTACCAAGACAATTTTTCATTCTCATTAATGTAGACATTTGCAGAATACGAAGCAAAAATCAGAACTATATTTTACCGGCGGATGCTGGAATGAAACGGCTGTGATACGTTGCTTTGGTGTGGGAACCGAGATCTTTTTTTGTGCTGCGTGGATGCGGTGTTTAGTGGGAGCCGGAGGTCTGGCGCAGTGTGCTTCGGAAGAGGAAGAAGGAGAAGATGGCGGTCAGGGCTTCGGCAATCCAGAAGGCGTGCCATACACCGACTGCGCCCAGAAAGCGGCTGACGATATAGGCTGCCGGAATGATCAGGACGACATAGCGGCAGAGTGAGATCAGCAGGGAAGAGATACCTTTTCCCAGTGCTTCCAGTGCGCCGGATGCTGTGACGGAGAGTGAGGACGTCAAAAAGCCGGTACTGATGATCTGCAGAGCCAGTGCGCCGGAACGGATCGTTTGGGGATTCGTTGTAAACAGGCGCATCAGATCCTGTGGAATCGTCAGACACAGGAGCATGCCAACCAGCATGATCAGAAGAACCAGGAGCAGGGCATCTTTAAAAATAGAGCGGACACGTTTATGTTCACCGGCACCGTAGTTATAACTTAAAAGGGGGCGCATTCCCTGGATGACACCATTTGCCGTCAGGTAAAGGAAGGTCTGCAGTTTATAGTATACACCGAGTACAAATACATAAGTCTGTGCATATGCGGCAAGAATCACATTTAAAGCCGAGATCAGCAGGGACGGGAGTGCCAGATTGAGTGCCGCAGGAATCCCGATGGCATATAGTTTACGGCAGATCTTTGCATCCGGGCGCAGACAGTCTCTGCGGATCTTTACAGACAGGGGACGTACAAAATAGATCACAAGATAGGAACCTGCACTGATCGTCTGACCGAGTCCGGTGGCAAGAGCGGCTCCACGGATTCCCATTTGCGGGAAAGGTCCCAGTCCGAAAATCAGAACAGGATCCAGCAGGATATTTACGATGCAGCCGATCATCATACAGACCATAGATACTGCCATGCGTCCTACCGCCTGAAATACTTTTTCAAAGACAAGCTCCCAGGCAAACAGTACAGAGAACGCAAAGACGATGTGGGAATACTGCAATCCATAACGGATCGTTTCAGCATCCTTCGTAAACATTTTCAGAAAAGGGTGGATGGTCAGCAGGCAGCCTGCCATCAATACAATACCGTGTACCGTACTAAGCAGAATCCCCTGCGTCGCAGCCTGGTCTGCTTTTTTTTGATCCTGTGCACCCAGGTAGAAAGAGATTACAGCGTTGATACCGATGCCAAAGCCGATCATTACGGCATTCAGAAGATTCTGCATGGGAAAGACAAGCGATAAAGCAGTCATTGCATTTTCGCTGATCTTAGCGACGAAGAAGCTGTCCACAATATTGTACAGCGAATTGACCAGCATTGAGATGACCATCGGCAGTGCCATCGTCAGAAGCAGTCGAAATACAGGTTTTTCTTTCATATACGTTTGATCCATTGTTATTTACAGAACCGGATCGCTCGATTCTGTATCCTCCTTTCATCTGATCAAATCAGGGCATCAGAAATCCGTATCCATAACGGATTCTGTTGTGGATATATAAAACTTCTACCGGACGGATCTGATCAATCAAAAAAACGCCACATGACCGGGGGATGGCCATGTGGCGAAAATGCACCATATCAAATACAGAGCATTTTCGTAAATATTCTCTGTTTGATACGATCCAGAAAAATCCACACAAATTTTAGAGCGGTATTATTCTATCATGGGAGAAATCTATTGTCAATGTGCAATCGACTTTGCAGTTGATATATGATAAAATCAAATATAAGAAAAGGAGTTTGCTATGAGATACGATAGAAAAAGGTACATGCGCTGGCTGGCGGCACTGTTGATCGTTGTATTATGCACAAACGGTATGAATATAGACAAGATCTGGTCCGGGAAAAGGGCGCAGGCAAAATATTATATTTCTATGACGGATTTTTATAATGGAGGAGCATTTGGAGCAGAGTACCAGATGGCGAAGGCTGGGACACCGGTGTCGATTGCGGATTGGAATGAACTGCAGATGTTTCTGGCATGTCTTTATCTGGATGGGCGGACAAAGGATGTGACCTTTGTACAGACAGAGGATATTAAAGCGTCTGATCTGACGGTACAGGCTGAGGGAGCGACTGGCAGGATAGAGCTTTTGAACAAGGGAAGCTATCAGGGAGAGATGGATAATCAGGGACGTTTCTATAAAGAAAAGAATGGTACGCAGACGGCATCCCGGCTGGAGATGGGGCTGGAGGATGTCTATCTGTCCAGAGAAAAGGACTGCTATTTTGAAGGAGAATATCAGGGGGAAGGACATTCTATCAGTGGTCTGATGATTGAGGGCGGCGAGTCCTATTGCTCCGGTGTGTTCGGCACGTTGAAGCAGACGGCGTCCATTCGTGATCTGACGGTAGAAAACTGTCTTCTGATCGATGGATTTGGTACATTATCCGGTGTCAATGATGGAACGGTTCAGGATTGTACGATACGGAATGTGGCAGGTTATGGCTTCTTTATGGGTGGCGTGACAGAGAGTAATGCAGGAACGATACGCGGCTGCAACGTCACGGGATGTGATTTTATGACAGATGCTGATCTGAACGGTGCACTGCCACAGCAGCGTCTTGGTGGGATCACAGCCGGAAATTATGGCGGCACGATTGAAGATTGTACGGTGACCGACACGCACCTTTATGGAATGGATCTGGAGGATACCAGGATCGGCGGGATCGTGGCAGAAGCGCATTTTGATGCGCCATCGCATACGATTCGTGGCTGCAGCAGCCGGGTTATCTTATCCGGAGGAACTTACATGGGTGGCATTCTGGGTCGGACAGATACTACGACCGGGCAGACACAGATCAAAGACTGTGTCAGCAGCTGCACGTTTCAGGATACAGATCAGGCACAGGCGATGGGAGGCATTCTGGCGGAGGCAGTCAAGGGAACCTCTGTCCTGCTCCAAAATTGCCGCAATGAAAGTGAACTTGCGATACAAAGCACCTGGAATGGCAAGGATAATGTATGCATGGGTGGAATTGTCGGAAGTCTGCGGGGGGCTTTTACGATCAGTGACTGCATGAACCAGGGGATGATCGTGTCCGAAAAAGAGGACTGGCAGGATCTTTCCCTGGGAGCAATGGCGGGCGGCATCGTAGGAATTGCAAATGGTGAGGAAAGTGGCATACTGGCAAATTGTCAAAGTGAGGGAAATGTAACCGTTGGACAGAACACAGAGAATGAGTGTGCCGGTGGCATCGTTGGTTTTCTGGGAAATCCGGAGGCGAAGCATATCTATAATGCGAAGAACACTGGAGCGGTTACCGGGCGGTATGCCGGTGGACTGGCTGGTTATGTATATGGACTGAGCGGACAGGACATGGTGATCAGTAATAGCTTTTCTACCGGTGTAGTGGTGGGCAAAACTACCGGAGCGTTGATGGGCAGAATGAAACATGGCGGGATGGAGTATTGCTATTATAAAGAAAAAAGCGCACCAGACATGGTCGGAGAGCAGGAGGACAGCCTGCTGACACAGTGCTACGTGGTGACGCAGCCTCAGCTGACAGGAACAGAGATGGCAGCCATGATCGGAAGTAGTGAGAGCAGTTATGCATCGAAGAATACATTGCTGGAGGTATTGAATCAATGGGTGCAGGGAAACACACAGCTTCAGAGTGTCAGTATGCACAGCTGGTGTGCCGGTGCGGAAGGAATCCCGACGATTATCAATAAAGAAGCGGATAACCTTCCGACATTGCCGCCGGTGGGAACAACCACACCACAGCCGACGGGTCAAAATACGGCGATGTCAAGCAGTGAACCGCAACCGACGGATCAGAATACGGCGATACCAAGCAGCGAACCGCAGCCGACGGGTCAGGATACGGCAATGCCAAGCAGCGAACCGCAGCCGATGGGTCAGAATACGGCGATGCCAAGTGGTAAACCACAGCCAGCCGATAACGGTACTTCTATGTCTCCGGACCTTTCCGAAGATGAGGACGATGATCAGGAGCAGCTGGCGATCCGTTGGGTGAAAGCAGCGCAGACAAAAAAGGGAAGCATCCGGATCACATGGAAGAATAATATGGCAGCAGACGGTTATGTGATCTATCGGAAAGCGGCAAAAAAGACAGCGTATAAGCAAATAAAATATGTCTCAGGTGTAACCAGTTTTACGGACACATCTGTTAAGCGTGGATCAAAATATACTTATGCGGTCTGCGGTCTGCGCAGGATCAGCGGACAGAAGATCTATGGCATGAAAAAGGAAGCTGCGGGTGTGACGTTGGGATGGTTATCCAGACCGGTCATCGCATTGAAGCAGGGAAAAATGGCAGATGGAACGTATTATGTGCAGATCCGTTTGAAAAAGTACCAGGGTAAAAAGATAGAAATATCCGTATCAAATGATAATAAAAAATATGTGGCAGTTCCGTTAAAAAGCAGCAACATTGCAAAGTATCAGGGGGTCTTCAGACTGACATATGCAAGGAAGGGAAAGCAGTTATACTGCCGTGTCAGAACAATACAGAAGCTGCAGGGAAAGAAACGTTACAGTGCATATTCAGAGGTAAAGAAAATAAAAATGTGATAGTGGATATTGCATTCAAAGATTTGGGGATTGGTTTACATTATGAGGATAAAAGAAATAGATCGTTGTCCGGGGTGTATGCATCCATTGCAGCCGGACGGCAGCTGTACCTTCTGCCGGTTTGATGCAGAGCACTATGAGGAAAGACCACAGGATCTTCCGATCGGCACATTGCTGCAGGGGCGGTATTGCATTGGAAAGGTACTGGGAGCAGGAGGATTTGGCATTACTTATATTGGCTGGGATCAGGTGCTTGGCATGACGGTGGCGGTGAAGGAATATTATCCGGAGGGCATGGTCAGCAGGGATGCGCATGTGTCCGGCAATCTTGAGGTATATCCGTATCCAGGGACGTCGCGCCAGGAATATAGCAAGGGACTGCAGGCATTTCTTCGGGAAGCGCAGGTG
>CAUCOL010000149.1 GCA_958444395.1 uncultured Lachnospiraceae bacterium | reverse complement strand
AGTCCATACCAGCGGATCTGCCCCTCCTGGAAACAGAAAAACAGATAGAATACAGGAACCGCTGCTACACACCAATAGAATAGATCTTCCAGCCAGATCCAAAGCGGTCCGTGTCTCCACAGCCACCGCCAGAAGCGCAGCAGATCATAACCGGCCATCAGTCCCATCCCTGTACAGACTGTCGCAAGCACAAATAATACCTGCTCCTCAATTACCTGTTTCACTGAAACATCCTCCCAAAGAATCCGGCTGCCCGCTTTTCCGCTGTCTCCTTATCCGAGTAGGCAAAGCTGTCGATCCGCCCATCCACGTCTACCTCCCCCTTCTCCAGGGAAAGCCGGTTCACATGCAGTTCATCTCCCCGGATCAGCAATATTCCCTGTTCTGTCTCCAGATATACTTCTTTTGCATCAAAGGACAACACATCCCGGACACCGGATAACACTGCTGTCTTTCTGGCATTCAGATACACCTTATGTACTCTGCCACTTTCACGTTCTTCCATCAAAAAAGACCTCCTCTCATATTCCACCGAAGGGTTCCCACCCTCCTTTCAGTATATGCGAAAAAGGTCTTCTATATGAACCTCACCTTGCGTACTTCACATTTTATTACAAGATCTTGTAGAGTTCTCTGGCCTCATCTTTTTTGTAGGTTTCTTCCAGGCTGAGAACTTCGACGCACATCGTCTTATCTCCAAAGGCAATCTCTATCTCATCACCTACTTTTACGGACAAAGAGGCTTTGGCTACTTTTCCATTCACCTTGATTCTGCCTGCATCACAGGCTTCATTTGCCACCGGACGTCTTTTGATCAGTCGTGACACCTTTAAATATTTATCTAATCTCATATCTGTCTGCTCCTTCTTAGCATTCCATCCCTCTGCGGATCCTCCAACACAGAGTAAACTAAAAACGGCTGCCCGAAGGCAGCCAAAGAAATCTCACGCATAATTATTAGTTGTTTACAGCATCTTTTAAAGCCTTACCAGCTTTGAATTTAGGAGCCTTAGATGCCTTAATCTGCATCGTCTCGCCTGTTAAAGGATTTCTTCCTTCTCTGGCAGCTCTCTCGATTACTTCAAATGTACCGAATCCAACTAACTGGATCTTCTCGCCCTTCTTTAATTCATCTGCAACTACATCGATGAATGCCTTTAATGCCTTCTCGGAATCTTTCTTGGAAAGTTCTGCCTGCTCAGCGATAGCTGCAACTAATTCTGTCTTATTCATGGATAACTCCTCCTCAAACTAATTAATATTTCCGTAAAAAACTTACAAGTCTATTTATACCCTTATTATGGGCGTTTGTCAAGAATTTTCGGCAATTCTTTCGCAAGTTATACATTATTTTTTATATCAATAGTATGACTACAGCTGTAGAATATATAATTTGATTTTCAATCGCTGTTTTTTTCACAAAATTTCTTTTTTAGTCCATTTGATCAAGATCGCTAAACGCACCATATCCTATCGCCCTAATGCTGTCTGAAATGATGGTATACTGGTCAAAATCCCCACTCTCAATTATTCGGCTCCTGCTCCACGCACAACCTGCAGTACCGTCCTCCACAGGATCTGGATGTCCTTGCTGAGTGACCAGTCTGCGATGTACTCTGTATCAAGCTCTACGACTTCCTCAAAGTCAGTGATATCACTTCTGCCACTGACCTGCCACAATCCTGTGATACCCGGGCGTGAACTCAGTCTGCCTCTATGATGCAGCTGATACTGCTCAAACTCATCAACAGTCGGCGGTCTCGTCCCTACCAGACTCATATCCCCTTTGATGACATTATAAAACTGCGGAAGTTCATCAATCGAATATTTACGGATAAATTTACCGATCGGTATGATTCGCGGATCATCATCCATCTTAAACATCAAACCGTCCATTTTATTCTGTGCCATCAATTCCTTCTTGCGTTCCTCCGCATCCATATACATCGAACGGAACTTATAGATCTGGAAGGTACGGCCATTCTTTCCTACACGCTCCTGTTGAAAGAAGATCGGTCCCGGTGACTGCGCATAAATGATCGGTCCAAAGATCAGGGCTGCTATCCCGGTTATGATCAGTCCGACGAGTCCGCCTGCGATGTCCAGCGCACGCTTCAGGAAAAGCTGGCGTGTGGTAGCGATGCGCATACTGGAAGTCACGACCATAAAATCACCCATATGCTCGATCATACGGTTCGGCAGATTGTGCGGCATCCGGATCAGATTAATATGTACCGTCACACCTGACTCCACCAGTTCGTTGGTCAGATGTCTGTTTTCCTCCTGGGACAGATCAGTATTTACAAAGACACTGTCTACAACGTTATTTAGCAGGTATTCCGAGATCTGGTCATAACCTGCCACCACCGGAATCCCACAGACATTTAAACCCTCCGGTTCCTCCTGCTCCATCGTCGCGGCAACCTCTTCCTCCATCTCACTCAAGGAGGTCAATGCCGTCGGCTGCACCTCATCCAGCTTTGGAATATTCCTCAAGATCACACCAACAACTCTGTAATCACGAAATTTATTCTTAATCAGAGATCCTACACACTGATTGGCATGTTCACTGTCTGTGATCACCAGCATCTGCTGAATATCCGTGCTGTTCATCAGATGGGAACGGATCGAATGCTTACGCAGACAGCGGCAGACCCAGCTCAATACCGGATATAACGTAAAAAACAGGATCAATGTCGTTCTGGAGTAAGCCTCTGTCTGCTGCAACACAAACAAATAGGCAAGCACCAGGACATCCACTGCCACACAGTGACTGATCGTTGTCCGAAGCTCGGTCAGATAACCTCTTTTGACTACATGCTTATAACTCTCATTAAACAGGGTAACACACAGGTTCATAACAACCGCAACCCATAACAGACGCACATACATCGTACGATAGACAATGCCCAGCCCCAGTCCATGCCGCTCCATATAACCGATCAAAAAGGCTGCCAGCATACATAGTATATCAATGATGATAAAATCCAAATGTTTTTCCCAGTTTCGTTTTCTTTTTGTGTACATTCACAATCCCCTTTCCCTTTCATTACACCATACGCAAATTATATCTGATGCCGGACAACTTTATATTCATCCCCATCACGATAATATGGACATGCCGAATGATGATCCGTAACAAACCGCACCCAGTCATCCTCATCCATATTTACATCACAAACATACGCATCATACTCTTCATCATAAGTATAATTCGCACATTCCTCGCATCGACCCTCCATGTCAGCCTCCCGTGCCTGTTTGCTATTGTTTTAATGCTAACATATTTTCGACAAAATACAAGTATTTTTTTATTTTACGCTCTCGTCCTTTATTTTTCGTCCTCTTCCTTCTTCTTTTTATTCTGCTTTCTATATTCCGCCGGACTCATATTGACATATTTTTTGAACTTCGTATGGAAATAATCTACGTTTCGATAGCCCACCTGTTCTGCGATCTCATAGACCTTTAGAGTACTGTTCTCCAGCAGTTCTTTGGAATGCTCAATACGCACTTTATCCACAAAAACATTAAATCCCTGTCCTGTTTTTTTACTGAATATCTTTCCAAGATAAGAGCTGTTATAACCAAAGAGCGGAGCGATCGTTTCCAGCTTAATATTCCCCATATAATTATGTTCAATATAATGGATAATATCATCCATCACACCCTCACTGGATGGATTGCCGATCGAGCGGATGATCATATCAAACTGCTCTGTAAAAAACAATATAATCTCATATAAATAATATTTGGTATTAATAAAATCAATGATCTCTGCATTACCCGGAAACGGAATATGTACATTGTGATATAAATGCGTAATCTTCTCTTTGATCGACAGGTACAGATCCGTCAAAAACAGCTTGATCTTCGGTATATCGTCAAAACTGGTATACAGTTCATCCTCCAGTTCCTGCAGCGTCTCTGCTACCTGTTTACGCTTCGCCGTCTGGATAAAACCAATCAGACGGTCACAATATTCCTGCAGCGCCTCCGGCGTCAGACGAAACGTCCGGAACGGATTACGCACCGGCAGCTGGGTATAGCCGATCGTATGCTGCTTATTTTCACAGAAAAAGCGTCTCTGCAGCAACAGATGTGCCTCATTATAAGACAAATGTACCTCCGATAATTCTGTCACCGGATGACCATAGGTAATAAACAGCGAATCCAGTGGCGAATCCTTCTGCGGCTTCTGTTCACGCTCATAATGCCCCAGAAACTCCTGAAACTTCTCCAATATGTCCTCGCCCTTTAATAAAAGTACCTCGTTATGCTCAATCGTCAGGTTTTCATATGAACTATTTTCTTCGTTTGTAACCTTTAAAAGCTCCGAAAAACGGTATGGCATATCGGTCGCATGATGACTGTATTTCTCATAGATCACGACCTGATACCGGTCTGCCTCCAGCTGCATGTCCTGCGCATTGATCTTGGAAAAGTCCGCATGCCCCGTTAAAATATCAAACAGGATGGTTCCCCTTGCTTTCTTCCGATAGTGCTGCAGGGTATCTGACTGTCTGTTTTCCTCATCAAAGGTCTTCTTAATCTCCTGCACTGTCTCTAATAATTCATCATCATCGATCGGCTTGGTCAGATAATAATCTACGCCATATTTGATCGCCGCCTGTGCATATTTAAAATCTGTAAAACCGCTCAGAATGATCACTTTTCCTTCAAAGCCCTGCTCCTTCGCCTGCTTTACCACATCCACGCCGAGAATCTTCGGCATACGGATATCCATCAGTACCAGATCCGGCTGCTCTTTTAATATAAATTCCAAAGCATCCTCCCCATTGGATGCCTCTCCGATAATCGTAAAACCCAGTGCTTCCCAATCTATAATGCATTTTAATCCCTGTCGGATGATCAGTTCATCGTCTGCTATAAAAACTGTATTCATTCCATTCCTCCGTTCCGACTTCCTTACAGCTTCCGGTATCCGCCCCAAAAGCCACTCCTTAACAGTATAGTATAAAACGTCCCGAAATGCAAAGTGCCGGCCCATACTCTCCGTAACATATCCATCCTGCTTCCCCGTAATATTTTCCTTTTTGAAGCATATGCTTATACGGAGTGAAGCCGATAGCGGGTGCAGAGTGTTTCCTTTCTGCTCTGCCTGATTGCCTCCCGCCCGGAATGGAAGGTGTTTTATGCAGCTTTTATTATATCTTTCTAATTTTATGATCCCCCTGGTAATCTTTTACATTATCGGGTATGGACTTCTGACACATACGGATATTTT
>CAUCOL010000148.1 GCA_958444395.1 uncultured Lachnospiraceae bacterium | reverse complement strand
CCTTCAGCGTATAGGTCATAAACCGGGACACATCCCCTTTCAGACGGTAAACTCTGCACAACACACAGACCGCTTCTCTCACTTCGTCTGTGCTGCGCCCCTCCTGCGCCATTGTCTCAAGAAATGTCTCTTCCGCAGCCAGAAAATCATCGTCACTGCCTGCAATAAATAACTCCATCGCATACATATGATGCAGTTTTGCAGACAGGCGTATTCCCTGACGATGCAGTCCGCATAATGCCTGCAGATCCCTGCCCGCATGATTGGTCTGTGGCAGATGCAGGATCTCGACGTCGCTGTCAAAAACAACCGGATCCAGCCGAAGCGTCTCATGAATCGGATCGATCCAGGTAAACGACCGTACTCGCTTGTATAATTTCGGACGGTATTCCTTTGCAAAGTTATACGCTGTGTTGTTCTGATCCATCGCATTGCAGTACCACATCTGAACGATCTCGATCTCCGGCAGAAGTACCTGTTTCAGGTCACGCAGCCGCTGACGGTTCGTATCGTCAAGCAGTTCGTCCGCATCCGCTGTATAAATATAGTCTTTGGTCGCTTTGGACGCTGCAAAGTTACGTGCTGCAGCGAAGTCTCCAATCCATGTAAAATCATAGATCTGATCCGTGTAGCGTCCGGCAATCTCTTTCGTGCAGTCTGTCGATCCGGTATCGACGATAATGATCTCATCCATCAGATCTGCCAGGCTGTCCAGACATCTTGCCAGCACACGTTCTTCATTCTTTACGATCATGCAAAGGCTAAATTCGACCACATCCGTCTCCTTTCTTCCAGCCTGCTATTATGCCTGCTGTTCATGCTCCTTAATCTTGTCCCGCAGATAGAGCAGAAGATCCCTTCGTGTGACAATACCGATAAATACCTTATTATCATCTACTACCGGCACAAAGTTCTGATTCGTCATCTTTTCAAACAGATCCTCCATGTTTGCCAGGATATTCACCGCCTGATTATCACGACGACGTTTTACCGATGTGATACGGACTGTCCTCAGCCGTTCACGGGACGGCATCCCCATGTCATTGATCGCCCACAGCAGATCTCCCTCTGTGATGGTCCCGATGTATTTGCCCTCATGGCTGAGCAGCGGAACTGCCGTATAACCATTCTGCTCCATTTTCTCAAGCACCTGCTCGAAGGTATCTGTCTCCGATACATACGCAACATGCTCCTTTGGTGTCAAAAAAAATAAAATATTCATAGTAAACTCCATTCCTAATCAACATACCAACTGTAAGATAATCTCCACTGCCAGCGCCGCCACACAGGCTCCGACCGCCACCAGTAACAGTCCTTTTCGCTTAAATGCCAGAAACAGTGCAACTACACTACCTGCCAGTCCGGACAGCAGATGACCGGTCGAATAAAATATCGCCGGAAATGTCATCGAGCCCAGCACGGCATATGGAACATATCCCAGAAAGGACTGTATAAATTTATTTTCCAGCCTGCCCCGGCAGAGCACCATCGGAATCATACGGATCAGATACGTTACCCCCGCCATCACAAGCAAATACAGAACAAAATCATAGTTATTCATCGCACTTCATCCTTTCCCTGCTCCTGTACCTCGTCCGGTGTCGTTTCTTCCATCGGATATAACCAGGCACCGATCGCCGATGCCGTTACAGCGCACAGGATGATGACAAAGCCGGAAGATACCTTATTCAGAAGCGGAACCCACCGGAAGCAGCAGCTCATCACCACAGCGATCAGTATAACCTTTAAACAATTCAGATCTTCTCTTGCCTGCGGGATGATGATCGCAAGGAACATGCCGTAGATGGCAATGCCCAACGCATTACAGATAAACTGCGGCAGCACTCCGCCAAGTACTGCACCCATCGTCGTTCCAAGTGCCCAGCCCATATAGGGGATTGCAATCAGTCCATACATATAGTATTTGCTGATCTCCTGCTTACGGCTCATCGCCACGGCGAAGATCTCATCGGTAATGCCAAAGCTGGTGATAAACCGGTTCAATGTGTCCATCGTATGATCCACCTTCTGCGATAAGGATAATGACATCAGACCATAACGGAGATTAATCACAAGCTGTGTCAATGCCATTTCGAGCAGGCTGCCACCTGCCACCATAATATCCAATCCTGCAAACTGTCCTGCCGATGTTACTACCGTCATCGACACCAGGATCGCCTGCCACCACTTCATGCCGACGGAAACACCCATCAGACCATACGTAAAGCTGACCGGTACATATCCCATCGCAATCGGTATTCCATCCTGCAGTCCTCTTCTAAAATCTTTCATCTGCTGTTCTGCCTCTTTCATATTCCGCATAAGACCCCTTTGCCTTATACTTTGTTTTCACACGGATCAGATCTGACCACAGATGGTGTATTTTAACACCGCAAAGGCCTCTCTGACATACATATTCGGCACTGTATACCATCGCGTTGTGGAGCCTGCACCCTGTACATTCTGCAGTCCCTTTTTCTTTGCGATGCGAAGCGCTCTGTATACATGAAAATCATTCGTCACAATGACGGTACGGGCATCCGTCGAAGGTATCTTGCACATACTGAATGCAAGATTCTCATCGGTATTCGTCGATTGGTCTTCCAATATCATACGTGACGGATCAATGCCCTTCTTCTGCAGGTACCTCTGCATTGCCTCTGCCTCAGAGATCTCCTCACCGCTGCCCTGCCCTCCGGACAGGATCACGGTCGTCTCAGGATTCTTCTGCAGATACTGATATGCCGTGTCCAGCCGGCGCGCCAGATTGATCGTTACCTTCTGTCCCTTGACACGCGCCCCCAGGACAATCATGTATTCCGCACCCTGCGCCGGCTTTGACTGACCATAGACGATCAATGTTCCTTCGATCGCAAGAAATCCTACCAGGATGCATCCTGCCACGACCAGTCCCAGCCGTGTAAACCAGACCGGTGGATGGATCTGCTTCTGACGAAACACACGGCAGATCCCGCCCACTGCCAGAAAGCATACACCCAACAGCAGCCAGAAATACGTAAATTTATTATTCAGATCTACAAAGCATGCCACCACACCAAAATAACACAGACACAACGCACCCAGAACAAAGAATACCCCTGCTGCCATTCCTTTGCAACCAACCTTTCATTATGCATATATAAACTGCACGACCGCATACACGCCGCCCTTTTCATTCTTCAGTGCAATCAGGCACTGCGTATCGGAATAATATGCCTCCGGGATCACTTCATCCCCCAACACAGCCTGTGTCCGATATTCTACCCGCAACTCATGTACGACACGCTCTGTCGGTACAAAGGAAGATGCCAGCCGGACATACTGCGCATTATTCACATGATGATTCGTGTCCAGATGAAACTCCTGGATCCGGATCTTTTCCTGCACCTGTCCGCCCTCTTTCGGAATCTTAATCTTACGTGGTGCATACTCCATCTCCAAAGGTTCTGCCTGTCCATAGATCTCTGCCTCCTCCGGGGTAACGAGTACCGGACGTCCTTTCGCACTGTCCAGCAGCACCCAGATGGAATTTGCCTTGACCATACACTGCTCCTGCTGGTCTGTCAGCAAAAAATTACGATACCCGAACATCTTATCAAATCCATATGCCTGTGTACCAATGTGCATCTGCTCTCCCATGCGTGGATAGCGGTCGATCACGATCTGCCAGAATGCCAGAACCCAAGTACGGTTCTTCTGTTCCATCCTCTGCATTCCTACATCCAGCGTCTCTGCCTCAAATGTCACACAGTCCTGCATATAATTCACCATTGCATCCAGACTCAGACAGCCATTCTCTGCCAATTCGCTGTACCGTACCCTGCTGTCAAACGTATACATAACTATTAACCATGCCTTTCCAATTATTAATTTCCAACATCTTCTACCGTTGTCTCATCACCTACATCGTCATATCCTTTATCTGAAGGTGCTTTCGTCGCCTGATCCTGCGAATCATTCTTCCCTTTGTCTGCTGTCGCTGCCGGCTGATTGTCTGTCCCATCCTCCGGTGACTGTGTCGTCTGTGCATCTGAAGAAGCCGTCGGCTCCGGTGACACGTCTGCCGCATCCGGATCAATCGTTTCATCCGGTGCTGCCGTGGAAGTCGATACCTGCGGATCAGAACTGCTCTGATAAGAGCTGCCCTGTGCCTTCTGGAAATCCGTGTACTGAAGACCGGTGTGGACCTCTTCCATGAATTCATGCCAGATATACAGTGGATATGTGCTTCCATACAGGTTGGACACAGCCTTTGGTGCATCATAGCCTACCCATACTGCTGTCGTATAATATGGTGTATAACCACAGAACCAACCGTCCTTCTTATCGCTGGTCGTACCCGTCTTGCCTGCACTCGCCATATTGCTTAAGCCCTTGCCTGCTGCCGTACCACGTATCATAACGCCTTCCAGGATATCTGTCATATTACGTGCCGCATCCTCTTTGTAGATCCGTTTCTGCTTCACTGCCTGCTTCGGACTGACCACTACATTCCCTTCGGAATCCAATATCTTCACGATACAGGTCGGTGTACGGTATTTTCCGTCATTTGCCAGCGTCGCATAGGCAGACGCCATCTCGACCGTGCTGGCACCATTGGTCAGACCACCCAGAGAGGATGCCGGATAATAATCGCTGTCTACGATCTTGGAGAAATTCATCTTCACCGCATAAGACAGACCAACTGCCGGTGTCAGCTCTTCAAACAGCCTCCACGCCACTACGTTTTTAGACTTTTCGACTGCCGTACGAAGTGGGATCTTGCCGAGGTATCTGCCGTCGGCATTTCGCGGACCACCCTCAAAATAGGAATCATCTACGATGGAATTTGCCGTATATCCTCTCTCCAGCTGCGGTGTATATACGACGATCGGCTTAAAGCAGCTGCCCGGCTGACGATAACTCTGGTAACCACGATTCAGTGTGTAACCTGTCATAGACTTCTGCTTACGGCCACCCACGATCGCTACAACACGGCCTGTTTTATTGCTGATGCAGGTCGCAGCACCCTGAAAGGCATACGTGCCATTCGTCTTCTCGGTAAAGCCCGCCAGCTGTGTATTTACGGACTTCTGTAATTTACTCTGCATTTTCTTGCTCAGAGATGTGTAGATCTGATATCCCGCCGTATAGATCGTGTTATTGCACTCATCATATACTTCCTGATATTCCTTATCATATGCCTTGCGGTCTGCGTCAGAATCAAATTTATACTGAAATTTAAAGCCCTTCTGTGACATCAGTGCCTCTGTCGCGCACTTCACCGCAAAAGTCGTCATATAATCCTGCGTCTTGATCGCCGTCGCCGGATTCAACACGACATCCTCATAGTACGCA
>CAUCOL010000147.1 GCA_958444395.1 uncultured Lachnospiraceae bacterium | reverse complement strand
CAACCCTGTGGGTATTTGTGCTTGCCGTAATATATTTTGAGGGAACGATACGTGACAAGCTGCGGGCAGCAGTGGTTTCTTATTTTGCAGTTACTTTTGCAGATACGACCATATGGAGTATATATATCAATCTGATGAAATTTGAAAGTCATTTTGATGCCATACATGTGCGTCTGATCTGTAATCTGACCGGGTTGATTTTATGGCTCATATTATCAGGCTTTCTGCACCATAAAAGAGAGAAGATTCATACGGTTTTTACAGATATGTCTGTAAAAATGTTTCTGGCAATGATGCTTTTTTTACTGGGTACTGCAGCAATGGTAGGGGTTGTTCAGTTTAGTATATTGGATAACATTACAGAAGAGCTGCGAAAAACTGCAATGCTCTGTGAAATGTTTAGTGCTCTTGTAACTATACTGGGGTGGAGTGCTTTAACGTATATGGTATATATGAAGAAAAAATTAGAGAACGAATGTCAAATAGATGCTCTGTTATATGAAAAGCAACAGGGAAACTATGAACAAATGTTGCAAAAATATGAAAATTTAAGATCTTTTCGACATGATTTGAAAAAGCATTTAAAAACCATCAATGCATTCTGTGAACAAAAACAAGTAGATAAAATACAGGAATACATTCAGGAAATATTAGAGGATCATCAAAAAAATACAGTGGTAAAGACCGGTAATGCTATAGCGGATTGTTTCTTAAATTCTCTGTTTGACGCCATGCAGGAGGATAAGCAGTTTCATTATAATATTGTGGGACAGTTCTCACCGGATCTTTGTATAGATAATAAAGATATGTGTATTCTAATCGGAAATCTGGCAGAAAATGCAGAACATGCCATGAAAAAAATAACAGGTGAAAAAGTATTTAATCTGGAAATAAAACAGTATAGTCAGATGCTTTTTATGAGCATATCAAATACCGCCGCCGAAACAGCAATTGACGAGATTCGTCAGAGAAAAAAAGGGCATTATGGAATCCACAATATTGAAAACGTTGTGAGAAAATATCAAGGGGATATATGCTATTTATATAATGATGGGATGCTGTGTATAAAAATATCGATGGAATGCCCGGATCAGTAAGTGCTTGAGGTTATTGGAGGATGGAAAGGCTGCGTAGCAGCTACGTTTGGAACAAAAAACTGACGTTCGGATCTTTTGCCTTGAAAATGCTTAAGAATGTAGTACAATATAAACATAGAATTATTTATCGATAAATAATCGGGGAGGAGGATGATAAGTATATATGACGTAAACGACTTTTATGAATGGTTAAAGAAATTATTAGGTGGTCATTAAAAAGTATAATTAAACTATAAACAATTAGAAAGGACATAGACTATGAAGTTATTAAAAGGAAAAAAGAGAATTGTAGCATTAGCAATGGCAGCAACTGTTTGTGCAGTTGCATGTGGCGCCGGAACAAGTAATGTGGAGGCAAAGTCAAAAACAGGAGCAATGGTAATTGCAGATAAATATTATGGGAGTGCCCAGGTAATTATTACATCCGACAGAGCTAGTGCATCAACAAGTTTTGGAAGTAATATGGTTAACACACAGGTAAATGCTACTTTTAGATATAAAAAAGTTGATGGTTCTATTAAGGCGATTTATAAGACAGGGTCAGGCACTATGACCAGCAGTGTTAGTTATACACATGACAATCAATATTCTATAGAGAGTTATCACAAAGGAACAGTTGGAAATGAATCGAGAACTAGAAAATTAGCTGAAATTCTGTAAGATTAACTAATTAGAATTGCTATTCTTACAATTATAATTACACAGTAGTTCATTTTTTGAAGTAATACACACAGAGTATTACTTATGCAAGAATATTTTCCCTTGCAAATAAGAGAATTAGATTTTTGCATGTAAACATGATAAATCTATTACTTGATTTTGCAAGGGTTTTAAAAAATTATGTATTATAAATCATAAAGAAGGTAAATGGAGAATTTTAGAAGGCATGATTTACAATCAGCGGAATAGAGGAGTGTATAAAGTTCAGTGTTCTTACGTGGAGGGAGACCGGTTATGAAAAGAAAATATTATGTACTGTTGATGGTGTGCTTGATTTTGTGCTCCTTTTTGGCGGCAGGATGTCAGAAGGATCAGAAATCCAGGATATACAACGGGCAAAGCAGTGATGTGAAAACAAAACAGACGAAGGAAGATTCCGGATCCGGGGACATAACAACGGATTCATCCGACGGCAGTGTATATCAGACTTATGATGGACAGAGCCATGATGAGATAGAGACGTATTTAAAGAAAGCAAAGGAAGACAAGAATATCCTGGTTTGGATCGTGCCGACAATCAGTCAGGCTCTGGTCAGTGAGCAGGCTCTGACTGATTTTAATCAGAGACTGCATGCACTCGGAACAGATGTGAGACTGGAGATCTGTTATCTGGAAGAAAGCAGTTATAATGCTATGCTGCAGAAATATACAGACGAGGGCTATGGAGATCTCTGCTTCACCGGATTAAGATATTCCAATGAAGATTATCTTTTTCTGGAGAATATGATAAAAGCCGGAAAATACTTAAATTTAAACGACAGATTAAAAGAAAAACAGTGGGATAAACTGAAAAACGTTTTCACCGACTATGAATGGAATAGCATGAAAGTAAAGGAAAATGAAATCTATGCATTTCCAAACCAGAATTTCTTCCCAAGAAATTCGTATATTGCATTTTCTAAAGAGGTATTTCACAGAAAGGACCTCAAAGCGGGGCACATGAAACTGGAAGACGTTAGTAAATATATTACACCTGCTTTGAAACGAACCTGTGGAGACAGAACGCTTGTCTGGAATATGAATTATTTTGACATATTGAATGTATTGGGAATCAAGGATATGGATGGATACTGGATATCCCACAAGACAGGACAGGCTGTGCCGGCTTTTTCTGATGCGGGATATGAGAAGATTCAGAAGATGTTACATCAATATGATGAAGAGGGCATTTTATATCACAAGGGAAGTTATCTGCAGCAGGGCACGAAGAGCATAAAGCGGATCATTAAGGATAAAAAGTTTGGAATCGCAGTAGTAACGCAGTGCGCATTGCTGGATAAGCTGTCCGATATCGCCTATCTTGTGCCGCTGGACTATTATTACGATGGAGATTATTCACAGGCAACTGCTGTTTTAGCGAATAGTGCAAAATCGGAGCAATGTCTTTCTCTGCTTTATCAATTATATACAGATAAGGCATTAGGAAATCTTTTGTGTCTGGGGCAGAAAGGGGAGGATTATGAACTTAAAGACGGTCTGGCTGTAGATGAAGATGGCGAGCCAAAGATAGCTTCTTATTTAAAAAATATTTTTGGAATATTGGACTGCGTTTATAGTAATGAAAAAGAATATTTCGGAAAAGATATTTCAAAAACAAAAGAGAAATATTTTACCGATAAACGATTTCATGAGTCTGTGTTAAATGGAGTCCGTTTGGATTACTCCCGTGTCCATTTGGAAGATTTGGAAGAGCGGTATGAAGGAGACCTTATGATGTGGAAAAAGAAGAATTTTAAGAGCATTCTGAAAAAGGAAAAAAGTTACTTTGAAACGGCAGAAAAGAAGAATGTGGACGAGTTAAACAACCAGATCAGCCAGCGCATCAAATAGGGTGGATAAGGGAGAAGAACATTGAAAAAAAATAAGAAAAAAATAGCGGCTATTTGTATTGTAATCTGCATTTTGGCAGCAGCCGGTCTGTATTACAGATATTCTGTCAGAAAAACAGGAAACATACAGAATATGTATTCCTGGATGGATGCGTATTGGATCAATGAGAATGGATTGTTTCGACAAGACGGAGAATTTCTTTTATTTGATGATCCGGAGTCGGGGCGGGAAATGGTTGCCTGTGGAAAGACAGGATGTAATCATACAGGAAAAGATTGCCCGGGGGTATATGCCGGTGATGTTTATGGTGTGAATTATGATGACACGGGTATGCTGTTTCTTACAAGGACAAATCAGACGAAGAGCAATGAGATCGCTTTTTGTCATGCAGATTATTCCGGTGAAAACAGAAAGGTCATCTGCACGTTTAAGAATGTGTGGGATATAAAAGGCGTTACGTACAGAAACGGTATATTATATGTCAGCTATGGGAATGCCTATGATGCACAGGGAAATGTTCTTGAAAAGCCGGAGGTCGGTATTCTGGCGTACGACATAAAAGAACAGAAAGAAATGGATTTATTTCATGATGCGCAGATCAACCCGGCTATTATGACAGTGAATGCGGATGGAGAGAATGTCTATTTTACATATAATTATTCCTCTATGACAGCAAAGCAGGCGTTGAAATATGCAAAGAATCCGGAGAAGTCATCAAAATATCAGCATACAGAGCTTCGCTGCGTGAATAGAAAAACACACGAAGTGCGCACGGTTTATACTGATCTTTCGGCATGCAATTATATAGCACTTCTGGAACATCAGTTATATGCCGGAAGAAAAGACGGAATCTATGTGTATGATATAAAGACGGAAACGTCGAAAAAAATCATTTCCGGACAGGCAGAACTTGTACCGGCTTATATCGATGGAAAAGAACAGATATTAGTACATACGATGGAGGAAAATGCAGAAGCAAAATATCAATATTGGAAAAATAGAAAATGGATACCGATTCAGTCAAAAGAGGGCTGCATTGCCTGTGTAGGAGGTTATGCATATTTATTAAACGGTGAGGGCGAACTGTGTTATCAAAAAACAGAGGATTTTCTTGCGTCGAAAGGGACGGCAGCGATGTTTGAGCAGGAAGTGTATGGGGATGGAAAAGATGATTGAACTTTTTTTATATGAAATGAAGAAGCTGTTTGTCGAAAAGAAATTATGTGTTCTGATTTTAGTGGCAATCGCTGCGAATAGTTTGTTCTTTATGAGAGAAGCTGGTCTGACGGAGCATCAACAGACATTTACCGGGAGGGAGTATCAGGCGGGGATCCGGGATTATGAAAAAGGAAGGCTGACAGAGGAGGAGATCCGGACGGTTCTGACAGATCCGGCTGCTGACAGAGTGCGTTATACCGGATCACCGGCTGCAGAAGTACGTTTGATGAAGCAGCTGTGGAAAGAAATACAGAATCAGAAAGAATATGTGAAGCAAAAGGAGCAGATCATACAGAATGATACTGTATTTGGGGCGTCTGCATCGGAATATCACAGTCAGAAGATCAGAAAGACGATCAACCAATACCAAGAGCTGCAGGGAGTCGTGATCCATAAAATCGGATATTATGGATTTGAATTACTTACCGGGTTTCGATTGTATGATATCCTGCTTCTGGCAGTTTTTGTCATTCTGCTTGGTGGAATGATTGAGAATGAGAGAAAATATAATATGGGATGCC
>CAUCOL010000146.1 GCA_958444395.1 uncultured Lachnospiraceae bacterium | reverse complement strand
TTTTTCTTCACTGGTCATCTTTGACACCTTGTCCGTATTGGTAAATACGACATTATACGACAATTTATTATAAGCCAGCAGTGTACCGTTACAGTCGTAGATCTTACCACGGGCCGCCTTTAAGGTACGTGTTTTGGTCGTATTGCTGACACCACTTTCTATTATGGAACTGCTCAGTACGATCTGCAGTTCAAACATACGATTTACCAGTATGGAAAATAATATGATAAAAACAACGCTGACAGGTAATAACCTGGAGCGAAAGAATGCTTTTATATAATCCAATATCGTATCTAACACTTTATCGAGCCTGCCTTTCTCTGTAAGTCACCGTGTTGTTCCACCCCTTTTATCCGGAATATGTTATTCTTTTCCCTCCAGAGGAACTTCCTTTTCAGGATTCAGTTTTCCCTCCATCCAGCGCATGAAAAGATAGATCACACAGCCAGTGATCAATGTATAGATCATTTCCGGCATAATAATGTGCCCTGCATAGTATATCAAATCCAGACGTCCCCGGAATAAAAAGCAGAATACAAAATATAACAATCCATACAATAAATCGCTCCCTGCGATCGAAAGCATCGGGATCGTCATATCCTCCTTAAAATACAGCTTATTTAACATACCATTCAGATAGCCGATGCATGTATAGATCAAGATACAGATACCGATCGTATTGCCATACATGGCATCTACCATCAGTCCATTGACAACACCGGCAAACATGCCTGCCTTACGTCCCCCCATAAACCCGGATGCTGCCGTGATCACGATCAGCAGGTTCGGTGAGATATTTGCAATCTTCAGTTTTTGAAAAATAGTTGTCTGTAATACAAAGCATACAATGCTTAGTAGGATCACACTGATATTTCGTTTCACTTGAAAATATCCTCCAAATCTGACGAATCCTTTACTTCCTTAATAACAAGTACCATATCCAGTCCGGAAAAATCCGCTGCCGGTGTCAGGTAACCGGACTGTGTCATATTCGATGTGTCAGTCTTTACATCCCGGAGATAACCGATCAGGATCCCGGGCAGATAGCGGTCACTGATCTGGGACGTTACGACTTCATAGCCGTCCTTGATCTTTGCGTCTCCCGGTATGCTGCTCACATCGATCACGCCTTTATTCATCAGCTTAAGATCTCCGTTGACCATGCAGTTATCAGAAGTCTTAAGCACTGTTCCCATAACTGTGCTTTCGTCGTCGACGATCGACTGCACTCTGGCATAGGATTTATTCACCTTTGTTACGATCCCAACCAGTCCGTCTCCGGCGATCACATTCATATTGACCTTGATCCCGTCATCTGATCCCTTGTCAATGAAAAAGGTATCATACCAGTTTCCGTCACTGCTGATCACATGGGCAGCCACTTTATGATAATCGCGGTATTTCTGATCCAGATCATACAGTTTCCGGAAATCATCCAGTTCATATTTATCCTGCTGCAGCTGACGATTCTGTGCCGATACATTTTCCAGTTCTTTCCTCAGGGAATTATTCTCTTTCACCAGTTTTTTCATAGTGGTCGCATACTGCATCTGCTTGGCTACTTTTCTGCCAATCTGGTTGATCCCCTTCTGCATCGGTGTGATCACACTGCCTACAGCAGAACGTACCGGTGTCATTTTATCCTGAAACTTAAAGGATATCAGCAACAGGGCAACACAGACAATTGCGATCGTTATCAGTATATATTTCGGATCCAGTGAAATTTTCGTTCTTTTTCGCATTGTTCTGTCCTTCCATATCATTTACTCTATATTCTGCGAACCTTTCCGGTAGACGATTCCACCGGCTCTACTCGAGCGGAACACTATATCTGGCTGCAACCTTTGGATTCTCCGCCAGGTAACCAAGTCCTGTGATCACCGTCCGCTGTGCATGCTTTGTCGTATTGACACGATAACGTGTTTCATTGGCAAGCAGCTGGTCTACGCCACGAAGCCAAGATGAGCCTCCGGTCAGGTAAATCCCGTCGTCCTGTATCTGGGAAGCGATCTCCGGCGGCGTTCTCTCGAGCATTGACTTCACAGCCGCACTGATCGTATAAAATACATCCTGTACCAGCGGAAAGATCTCTCCGGAGGAAACTGTGATCTGTCCCGGCAGACCGGCGATCACATTTCTACCTGCCACGGTCACCGTCTCATCGACCGGAACAGCCGAAACAAGCGTTCTTTTGATCTGCTCGGCGCTTTTACGTCCGATCACAAAATTATATTCCTTGCGGATATAATTCATAATCTGCTCGTCAAAATAGTTGCCCCCATACGGCAGCAGCTTGGATACCACGATACCGCCCAGGGATAATACGGAAATCTCCGTCGTATCCGCTCCCATATTTACGATCATAATCCCCTGTGCATGATCCACATCGAGCTTTAACCCCATCGCATCTGCGATCGGCTTATCGATCAGACTCACTCTGCGCGGCTTATATTCCGCCTGGGATACTACTTTGGAGAAAGCCTTCTTCTCCACCTCGGAGATATCTGCCGGCACGGCAATATAATAATCCGCCCCTTTCACCTTGCGGTGCCCGGCAATCTTCTGTGCCATAAAGTTCCATAATGCGATCATATCCTGCATCTGTGCGATCGCACCATGATTCAACGGAAAGGAGACATGAATATTGGGTGGCACCTTTTCATACATTTCATAAGCCTTGTCGCCGATGGCGATCGGACGCTTTCCGGCATCCTTTCCAACGGTCGCTACCACGTTCCTTTCATGCAGAACGATTCCTTCATTTCTTTTATACACTTTAATGGTACCTGTACCAAAATCGATACCAAATGTTTTATGAGCCATCTGGAAAACTCCTTTCCATATGTATTGATTATCTCTGTCTTCTATGGCATTCCTCAGCCTCTTATCCGTTACATCAGACCATTCTGCTTCATGCTGACATACCGGTTATCCCCGATCACAATATGATCGATCAGTGGAATTCCGGTCAGCTGTCCGGTCTGCACAAGCCGGTGTGTCAGAGTCACATCCTCCCGGCTTGGCGTCGGATCGCCGGACGGATGATTGTGCAGCACCAGAATATGGACTGCCTTATGCTTTAATGCATTATAAAAGATCTCCCGGGGTGACGCATAGGAGCTGTTAAAGGACCCCTCCGATATAACGATCTCCCGCTGCAAAACATTCTTTCCATTCAGGATCAGAAGGCGTACCTGCTCCGTCTCCAGCATACGCATCTGCGCCATAAAATAAGAGGCAACATGTTCGGGATGATCACACACCAGACACTCCTGCTGCATCCGGCTCTGTGCCATCCGCACAGATAATTCGGCGATGCATTTCAGCTGCACTGCTTTCACTTTTCCGATCCCCCGGATCTGCTGCAGCTGCTCCAAAGATGCATGAAACAGACCACAAATGGAATGCTCCGGCAGAGTCTGAAGAATCCGCCTTGCCAGATCAACGGCACGCTCTCCACACGCGCCCGTGCGTATCATAACCGATAGAAGCTCCGCATCCGACAGACATCCGGCTCCGTGACACAGACACTTCTCATAAGGCTGCTCACTGACCGGCAGTTCTTTCATATTCATTCTCTGTGGTATAACAGTTTGTTTTTTCTGATACATATTCTCCCTCTCTTTCCCTGTCCCTCCGTCTCTGATATATTTCAAAGTCCGGATGTAAAAGAGAGGCTTTTCCCAACCATGCAAAACGCATTACCAATTATGGTATCACAAATCCTCTTTTTTGTATAGAACACTTTTTTAAGATTCTGTGAAAACTACAGCTCCTGTGGCAGCAGATGCTCCTTATGCAGATACTGCAGGGACATCATAATACCAAATTTGGCATGGTACCAGGTAAGTCCACCCTGGAAATAAACCGCATATGGCGGTTCAATCGGACCATCCGCACTTAATTCGATCGATGAACCCTGTATGAAAGCTCCCGCCGCCATGATCACGTCGCTGTGATAGCCCGGCATGGCATATGGTTCCGGAGCAACATGACTGTCAACCGGTGACGCTGCCTGGATTCCTTTGCAGAAAGCGATCACACCCTCCGGTGAACCAAGTGTTACTGCCTGGATAATATCATGCCGCGGCTCCGTAGCGTTCGGCACGACCGAAAAGCCCAGCCGTTCATAAACATTTGCTGCGAAGATCGCGCCCTTCAATGCCCCGGCTGTCACGGTCGGTGCCAGGAAAAACCCCTGGAACATAGAACGGTTCATCCCCAGTGTCGCACCGACTTCTTTTCCAAGACCGGGTGCGGTCAGGCGATAGGCACAAAGATTGATCAGATCTTTTCGTCCCACGATATAACCACCGATCGGAGCCAGTCCTCCACCCGGATTCTTAATCAGGGAACCAACGCAAAGATCCGCTCCCACCTGGGTCGGCTCTGTTGTCTCCACAAATTCGCCATAACAGTTATCTACCATGCAGATGACATCCGGCTTAATAGATTTTACAAAGGAGATCAGTTCACCGATGCGTTCTACGGACAGGGTCGGTCTGGTCGCATACCCCTTAGAACGCTGGATCTCGATCAGCTTTGTATTCTCATTGATTGCCGCACGGATTCCATCCCAGTCATATGCGCCATCCGGCAGCAGATCCACCTGACGGTATGTAATCCCAAATTCTTTCAAAGAGCCCGGTGCGTTATTCTCTTTGATGCCGATCACCCCCTCCAGGGTATCGTATGGTTTGCCGACCGGTGACAGGATCTCATCCCCCGGACGCAGACAGGCTGACAATGCCACGGTCAGGGCGTGTGTCCCACAGGTGATCTGCGGACGTACCAGTGCAGACTCTGCCTGAAATACAGTGGCGTAAACTGCTTCCAGCGTCTCTCTTCCCAGATCATCATAACCGTATCCTGTCGATGCTTCAAAGCATGCCGCACTGACCCGGTGCTCCTGCATCGCCTGCAGCACCTTCAGCTGATTATATTCCGCAGTCCGGTCAATCGTCCGGAACCGCTCCTGTAAGCCCTCCTCGATCTGCGCACAAAAGTCATACACCTTTTCCTCTATGCCTGCTTCCAAAAACTTCTCTTTTCTGATATCCATTATATTCCTCTTTTCTAAGCGTTTTTACACGCCTCTCTTTTCTCTGCTCTTTTCTTTATCCGTCGGACCGTCCGGTACAGATTTCCTGTTGTTTCAGATCCTGCAGACACCAGTTTAACAGTTCCTGCTCATTGGCAAATGCTCCCTTATCGATCCAGGTCACGTCCTTTTCCCGGCGGAACCAGGTAAACTGCCGTTTGGCAAAGTGGCGGGTTTCCTGCTTGATCCTGTCAAACGCTTCATCCATCGTACATTCCCCTGCCATCGCAGCCAGGATCTCTTTATATCCCAGTCCCTGCATGGATACATAGGAACGGTCAAAGCCCCTGGCAGCCAGCCGACGGAC
>CAUCOL010000145.1 GCA_958444395.1 uncultured Lachnospiraceae bacterium | reverse complement strand
TAGTACCATTGATTGAAAAGATCACAATTCCTGTTCCATTTGGAAAGGAGGGTATTAAAGATGGCAAATAAAGAAGCAAGGAGTAATACACTGGTACATGATACCATTTGTCTTACGTTGATCACGCTGATCGCCGGTATTATTCTTGGTGGTGTGTATACGATCACAAAGAAGCCGATTGAAGTGCAGGAGGCAAAGACAAAGGCAGAGGCATATGCAGCGGTATATGCCGGAGCAGAGTTTGAAGAGGATAAAGACCTGACAACAAAACTGACTGCTTATAACGAAGAGCTGGCAGCAGGCAAGGTGACAAAGGGAGAGCAGACATTATCTGATGTAACAGTCTCCGAAGTGCTGAAGGCGAAGGTAGACGGTCAGGATGCCGGCTATGTAGCTACCTGCTATGCAAAAGGCTATGGCGGAAATGTTACGCTGGCACTTGGTATCGATCAGGACGGAAAGATCAAAGGAATCCAGGTAACGGATGCCAGTAACGAGACACCTGGTCTTGGCCAGAACAGTACAAACAAAGACTGGAACAGCCAGTATGTAGGCATGGATACAAGCAAAGAGGTTACCGTAGTGAAAGACGGCACAGGCAGCACAGACAATGGATCGATCAATGCGATCAGTGGTGCCACGATCACAAGTAAGGCTGTCACAAGAGCGGTAAACGGTACTCTGAACTTTATTGCATCGGTATCCAAATAATGAGACGCTGTTTGTGTAGGAGCGTCACAGACATTATTTTATAGAAATTAACGCTTCAGAATGGAGGACTAAGGATATGAATTCCTGTACAGAACGTTTAAAAAACGGTATTATCACTGAGAATCCAACCTTCGTGATGATGCTTGGTATGTGTCCTACTTTGGCAGTTACATCTTCTGCTGTAAACGGTCTGGGCATGGGTCTGACGACAACTGCCGTACTGATCCTGTCAAATGCCATGATATCATTACTTCGTAAGGTGATTCCGGATAAGGTTCGTATTCCTGCATTTATCGTTATCGTTGCATCTTTTGTAACTGTGGTGCAGCTGCTTTTGCAGGCATATTTACCATCATTAAATAAATCGCTGGGTGTGTATATCCCATTGATCGTAGTAAACTGTATCATCCTGGGTAGAGCGGAGGCATATGCCTCTAAGAATCCGGTACTTCCATCTATTTTCGATGGACTGGGCATGGGACTCGGATTTACATTCGGCCTGACCTGTATCGGTATCTGCCGTGAGATCATTGGTTCCGGTGCAATCTTCGGAAAGCAGTTTATTCCGGATGATTTCCATATTACATTTTTCGTATTGGCACCGGGTGCTTTCCTTGTGCTGGCATTTTTGACAGCGATCCAGAACAAATTAAAACTGCCATCTGCTACGAATGTTCCGACAGACGAGACAATTGCCTGTGGTGGAAACTGCATGCAATGTACCGGCGCAAGCTGTGCAGCCAATAAAGGTCTGGTTGAAGCGGAACGTGCTGCGCAGAAAGCGGCAAAGGCAAAAGCTGCGAAGGAAGCTGCAGCAAAAGCAAAGGCAGCAAAAGAAGCCGCTGCTAAGGCTGAGAAGAAGGAGGATTGATTACAGTGGGAAATATTATGATCATTATTATATCATCTATGCTGGTCAGCAACGTTGTACTGAGTCAGTTCCTGGGTATCTGTCCGTTCCTGGGTGTATCCAAGAAGATTGAGACAGCAGCCGGCATGGGTGCAGCGGTAACTTTCGTTATCACGATCGCCTCTGCGATCACATATCCGATCTATTACTTTATCCTTGAGCCGACAGGTCTTGCTTATCTGGAAACGATTGCATTTATCCTGATCATTGCAGCTCTGGTACAGTTTATTGAGATGGCACTGAAAAAGTTTATGCCGGCACTTCATGCATCACTGGGTGTGTATCTTCCACTGATCACGACGAACTGTGCCGTGCTGGGTGTCGCATTAAACAACGTTACGGATTATGCCGGTGAGTCCTTTGGTTATGGATATCTCTGCAGTGTTGTAAGAGGTCTGTTCACAGCACTTGGATTCCTGATCTCGATCGTACTTCTGGCAAGCATTCGTGAGAGAAATGAATATAACGATGTACCAAAATCATTTCAGGGTACACCGATTGTACTGGTAACAGCCAGCCTGATGGCTATCGCATTCTGCGGATTTGCAGGTCTGGTGTAGAAAGGAGGAAGACAAAATGGTAACAGGTGTATTATATGCAGCACTTCTGGTAGGTATCATTGGTATTCTGATTGGTCTTCTTCTGGGATTTGCAGCAATCAAACTGGCAGTGCCGGTGGATGAAAAAGAAGTAGCAGTTCGTGAAGAACTGCCGGGAAATAACTGTGGTGGTTGTGGTTATGCAGGTTGTGATGCGCTTGCCAAAGCAATCGCAGCAGGAGAAGCTCCTGTCAATGCCTGTCCGGTAGGCGGTGCAAAAGTCGCAGATAAGATTAGTGCCATCATGGGCGTGGAAGCAGGAGATTCTGTGAAGCAGGTAGCCTATGTGAAATGTTCCGGTACCTGTGATAAAGCAGGAGTAAAAGCAAACTATTATGGTATCTCTGATTGTAAGAGAGCGGCAGCGATACCGGGACGTGGTGACAAAGCCTGTGCATTTGGCTGTATGGGATTTGGTTCCTGCGTGGCAGCCTGTCAGTTCGATGCGATCCATATCAAAAACGGTGTGGCAGTTGTAGATAAAGAGAAGTGTGTAGCCTGTGGCAAATGTGCACAGGAATGTCCAAATGGTTTGATCGAAATGATTCCATACGACGCAAAGCTGGCAGTTGCCTGCTCCAATAAGGACAAAGGTCCAAAGGTAATGGCAGTCTGCGATACAGGATGTATCGGCTGCGGTCTTTGTGCAAAGCAGTGTGAAGCAGGTGCGATCACCGTGGAGAATAACATTGCACATATAGATCAGAGCAAATGTACCGGCTGCGGTAAGTGTGCAGAAAAGTGTCCGAAGAAAGTTATTCTGGCACACTGATTGTACTGATTGAGGTGTTATTACGGTTCAAGTAATTTATAATCTCAAAATCCCGGATCAGATTATATCTGAACCGGGATTTTTTGTCTCTATAAGAAAATATTCTGTGACGATATGATTTCACCACAAAGGAAGATTGCATCAGCAATTGTGCGGTGATGTATAAAGTGCACCGGGTTTTGCATGAGTGAAGAGCAACAGGAATGCTTCGCGATGCTATAATTTTATGCCTTGCAACAGCTTGGCAAATGGGCTGGTGTCTTCGGCAGCTTCGTCCTCTTTTGCAGCATATTCTTCCGGAATGTCATACGTTTCTTCTGTTTCGGGAACTTCATCTTCCATTAGTGCTTTGATGCTTAATGAGATGCGGTCACCTTCAATCTTTAAGATCTTCGCTTTTACAGTCTGTCCCATTTTCAGGACTTCTTTTGGCGATTTGATGAATTTGTTTGTGATCTGTGAGATATGACAGAGACCGGTCATACCTTCTCCGATATTGATAAATACACCATAGGATTCCATTCGTTCGATCATTCCCTCGACGATGTCTCCCGTTGTCAGACGACCGATCCGCTGTGTTTTTTCGGCGAGAGCACGTTCTTTTTCGATTACCTTTGCCGACAGAACTAGCTTCTTCACGCGGGGATCTGCAGTAAGGATTACGGCAGGTACAGTCATACCGACATAGCTGTCCGTATCTTCTACATAGGTCAGTGCCAGCTGGGAAGCCGGAATAAACCCGCGGATTCCACGGACGTAACCAACAACACCGGCAGGAACAGCTTCCAGGATCTTGACCTGAAATACGGTACGTTTTTCAAGATCTTCTTTCAGGGTATCCCAGACGAGCAGGTTATTTGCTTCTTTCATCGACAGGATGACATTACCGCTTGCGTTTTCGCTGTCGATGACCAGGGCCTTGACAGTATCTCCGATATTCATATCATTTTTGATAGAAAAAGAAGGGTCATCGCTGCATTCTTCCAGCGGGATTACCCCTTCTGTGTAATAATTCAGGTCTACTGTCAGTTCTGATTCGGAGATGCCGATCACGGTAACATCCAGAATATCTCCTTCTTTTAATACCTGAAAAGATCGTTCCAGGTCAGTTTCAAAATCCTTCATAGATGGTGTTTCGCTCATATTTGACCTCATTTCTGCACACGTATTGTAGGAAAATTTCTGTCTGGTGTGCGTAGACACCAATATAATACGCATTTTTTAGGAAGATGGCAAGCGATTCCTGATAGAGAGAAATAAAAAAGGCAAAACCAGCGTTTTGTACTCCGGGAATTGCCTCGCAATTCTCGTTGGCTTCACTCTGTGTTGTGAACAATTTCCTATTTCATAAAAAGGCACTGCCCAAAACAGCAGTACCTTTCTAAGATTAAGAGGAAATCCGCAGGAAAAGAATAATCCGTATCTCGTAACGGACACGGTATCCTGGCAGATTGCCCTGTTTTATTCTGTTCAATAAGATATGCTCGTATTAGAATCCGAGCAGACCGGCACGCTTCAGCGCACGACGAAGCTGTGGTCCGATGATGGCAGCAGCGATGATCTTTACAAGATCTCCCGGTATAAAAGGATAAACACAGGCTGCCATAGCAGCGGAGTAAGTATATGGTGTCTCCGATCCGGCATAGACCTGTACAAACCATACAGTACCAAATAAGTAGCAGACAGCTGTTGCGACAATCATGCTGATCACACAGACTGCGATATGGGATGGTTTATTTTCAGAGAATTTCTCAATGAAAAATCCGGCAATCAAAGCCATAAGAATAAAGCCTGCCAGATAGCCGCCGGTAGGACCTGCCAGTTTACCTAGACCACCTGTGAATCCGGAGAAAACAGGGATGCCGACCATACCGATCAGAAGATAAATAATATAGCTGATCGTTCCCTTTTTCCAGCCGAGCAGATACAATGCCAGATAGATTACAAAGTTAGTAAAAGAAATAGGTACAGGACCAATCGGAATAGAAAGTGGTGCCAGAACGCAGGTTAATGCAGTCATGAGTGCGATCATAGCCAGCTGCTTTGTAGAAAAACCACTCTTTTCGCCGGTGGCTGTACCAGTTTGTGTCGATGTCATAGTCTCGTTTTTCATGAAATAAATCCTCCATCATTTTTAATACAGCCCCTATCATACAAAAAACAAAACTGATTGTCAACCCAGATAAAATATTAGTTTACGATTTAAAACCTGACACCCACTACCCACAGAAAAAATAGAGAGATTTCCGCTCCGGTTTCTGATCCGGCATTAAAGTAACACAGGATTTTTGCTTCAAATTCTTTGAAAATCTGCAGAAGAAAAGTGAAAAATTGTCTTGGTACCTTACGTCTTTTCCAAGTCCCGGATTGGCTGTGTTACGATGTTTGAATTACGTGCTTCGAGCGAAACTCCCCC
>CAUCOL010000144.1 GCA_958444395.1 uncultured Lachnospiraceae bacterium | reverse complement strand
CATTGGGAAAAGAGAAAAAGAAACTGGTAGCGTTAGCGTGTTCTACCGGTGGTCCAAAGGCTTTACAATATGTGATTCCGTTTCTTCCGGAGAATCTGAATGCACCGGTCTTACTGGTACAGCATATGCCGGCGGGTTTTACGGCTTCTCTGAGTACGCGTCTGGATGAATTGAGCAGGATTCATGTCAAGGAGGCGCAGGATGGTGAAGTGATTCGAAAGGGAACGGTCTATATTGCCAAAGGCGGTTCCCAGATGCGCTTACTTGAAAAAAATAAATCAGAACACACGCTGTCGGTGCGGGTAGAAACTGCCCGGAATGGCCTGATGCCCTGTGCGGACATCATGTACGAATCCCTGTTAAACAGTGGTTATGACGAGATAATCTGTGTCATAATGACCGGTATGGGAGCCGATGGCACAAAAGGAATTTTGCAACTCGAAAAAACCAACAAAATTTATGTCATTGCACAGGATGAGCAGACAAGTACAGTCTATGGCATGCCAAAGGCAATTGCGGATACAGGCGCAGTAGATGAAGTACATGAACTGAAAAACATCGCTGATGCGATCACGAAGCATGTGGGGGTGCTATAACATGGATGTAAGTCAATACCTTGAAATTTTTATCGATGAAACAAAAGAACATTTACAGACCTTAAGCGATGAGCTGATGGTGCTGGAGAAAGAACCGGAAAACAGTGATACGATCAATGAGATCTTTCGTGCTGCTCATTCCTTGAAAGGTATGGCAGGAACGATGGGATACAAGAGAATGCAGCGTCTGACGCACGACATGGAGAACGTATTCCAGGAGATCCGAAGCGGTAATATGAAAGTAAAGCCGGAACTGGTCGATGTTTTATTCCGTGGTTTGGATGCGCTGGAGGGATATCTTGAGAATATCCAGGAGACAGCGGATGAGGGAACCGAAGAAAACGAAGATATCATTAATACGCTGAATGGTATCGCAGCCCAGGCGACCGGAAAGCAGGCAGAGCCACAGGAAAAACCGGCAGCACAGCCTGTGCCGGAGACGGTGTCAACAGAGACGGCAGCCAAATATGATGCAATCCAGGTATCGGATTATGAGATCAATACATATGAAAAGGCAAAAGCGGAGAATGAAAACATTTTCGGCATTACGGTATATCTTCAGGAAACCTGTATCCTGAAGGCAGCCCGTGCTTTCCTTGTGTTTAAGACACTGGAGGATATGGGTGAAGTGATCAAATCGGTACCAAGCGTACAGGATATTGAGGACGAGAAGTTTGAGATGGACTTTAGCCTGATCTTCTTTACCAAGCATACCTTAGAAGAGGTAAAAGCTGCGATCGAAAATGTATCCGAGATCCGGGAAGCTGTGATCGGTGTATATGATGTATCCGGTCATACCCAGGAAGAGAAAAAAGAAGAACCGGCAGCTGCAAGGGTGGAGAAAAAAGAAGAGAAAAAGCAGGATACAAAGGCACCTGCCAAGAAAGCAGGCAGCAAAACGCTGACGAAGAAAGCAGCGGTTGGTCGTACCGTTCGTGTCGATATTGAGAAACTGGATGTACTGATGAACCTTGTCAGCGAGCTGATCATTGCCAAAAACGGTCTTGTGTCAATCAGTTCCAGTGATAATGACACAAGAAATAACAGCAGCTTTAATGAACAGATCGAATATCTGGAGAGCGTTACGACAAATCTGCATGAATCCGTCATGAAAGTACGAATGGTTCCGATTGAAAGTGTATTCAGCCGTTTCCCACGTATGATCCGTGACCTGAATAAAAAGCTTGGCAAGAAGATGGAACTGCATATGACAGGTGAGGAGACAGAGCTGGATCGTACCGTGATCGATGAGATCGGTGATCCACTGCAGCATCTGCTTCGAAATGCAGCCGATCATGGTCTGGAGAGCAATGAGGAGCGTGTTGCTCTGGGCAAACCGGAAGTTGGAAATATCTATCTGGATGCATATCAGGATGGAAATAACGTAAATATTGAAGTCCGTGATGATGGTGGCGGAATCAATATTGAAAAGGTACGTAATAAAGCAATTGAAAAAGGCACGATCACACCGGAGCAGGCAGAGACAATGACGGATAAAGAAGTGATTGACCTGTTATTTAGGCCAAGCTTTTCTACCGCTGAGAAGATTACGGATGTATCCGGACGAGGGGTAGGTCTGGATGTTGTTAAGACTAAGATTGAAGGTTTGGGTGGCAGCATTGAGTGTAAATCCGTTCTGGGTGAAGGAAGCAGCTTTATTATCCGTTTGCCATTGACATTGGCGATCATACAGGCTCTGATGGTTGAACTGGGTTCTGAGAAATATGCGATCCCACTGGGAAGCATTCAGACGATTGAAGATATTCCAATCGGGGATATCAAGCATGTACAGACAAAAGAAGTGATCAATCTGCGTGGTACGGTCATTCCGCTAATCCGTCTGGATCAGATCCTGGATGTTGAGACAAAAGAGGAAGAACCGGAAAGTCTGACAGTAGTTATCGTTAAGAAAGGCGATAAGCAGGCAGGTCTTGTAGTAGATAATCTGATCGGTCAGCAGGAGATTGTTATCAAGTCAATCGGAAATTACATCAACTGCAGTAAGATCATCGGTGGTGCAACAATCCTGGGTGATGGTGAAGTAGCACTGATTCTGGAAGTAAATACATTGGTATAGGGGGTATCAGCATGGAAGAAATGACAAATGCGCAGGACGTGGAAACGGTCGGCGAAGGAAAACAGTATATTGTGATTCGTCTGGGAGACGAACAGTATGGAATTGACATACAGTATGTAGACAATATCGTACGTATGCAGAGAATTACCCGTGTACCAAAGGCACAGCCATATTTTGTCGGAGTGATCAACCTGCGTGGTGAGATCATCCCGGTTATGAGTATGCGCAGAAAGTTTCAGCTGGAGGATGATGTGTTTACCGGAAGTACACGTATCATCATTATCAAGCTGGAAGCACAGCATGCGATCGGAATCATCGTTGATGAGGTAAAAGAGGTTGTTACATTATACGAGGATTCTATCGAAAAGCCGGCTGCGGCAGATGCGGCAGACTTTAAGAGCCAGTATCTGAGTGGTATCGGCAAGCAGGAGGATGGACTGATCTCTCTGTTAAATATTGCAAATGTAATCGTAGATAAAGAGGCTATGTAAGCAGATTCTGCCAGCAGCTGTTACAGGCACGCAGGATGAACGCATAGAAGTGAGGGTTACGATGGATCAGGAATTAAATACAATGGAATACGATGTACTGACGGAGGTCGGTAACATTGGAGCGGGCAATGCAACAACGGCATTGTCCCAGATGTTGAATACAAAGATAGACATGCACGTTCCTAAGGTAGAGCTGTTGGATTTTCAGAGCCTTGCAGAGATCGTCGGTGGAGAGGAAACGCTGGTAGCCGGCATCATGCTGAGTCTGGAAGGTGACATTGAAGGTTCTATGATGTTTATGCTGGAATTAAATGCCGCCAAAAAGCTTGTTTCCATGCTGCTGCAGCAGGAACCGGGGGACGATTTCAGTTCCCTGGAAAACTCAGCACTCAGTGAGATTGGAAATATTATAGCCGGAGCGTATCTTTCTTCGATATCCGGTCTGACAGGATTAAACATTATCCAGTCTGTTCCATATCTTGCAGTGGACATGGCAGGAGCTATCTTAAGTGTTCCGGCAATTGAATTTGGAAAGCTGGGAGATAAGGCCTTACTGATCGAATCGCAGTTCGCAGACCTGGATGTCGACATCAGCGGTTACTTCATATTGATTCCTACGATGGAGTCTTACACACGTATCATGTCGTCATTGGGTATATAAGGTGGTCAGTATGGATGGAAAGATGATTAAGGTCGGCATGGCAGATCTGAATATCTGTCGTGCCCCTGATGCGATAACAACATTAGGACTGGGTTCCTGTGTCGGTGTTGTATTGTATGATAAATCGACACAGATTGCCGGTATGGTACATGTGATGCTGCCTGACAGCACGATGGTGCGGCAGAACCAGAATAAAGCCAAGTTTGCCGATACAGGAATTGATGCCCTGCTCGATCAGATGGCAAAAGCAGGTGCAAAGACAACTGCGTTGACGGCAAAGATCGCCGGTGGTGCCCAGATGTTTAACTTTAGTACGAATAATGAAATGCTCCGGGTCGGACAGAGAAATGTAGAAGCAGTAAAAAAGAAGCTGGGAAAATTAAATATCCGTATTCTGGCAGAGGATACAGGAGAAAACTACGGGCGGACCGTAGAGTTCTATCCGGAAAATGGAAAATTTCTGATCAAATCGGTTGGAAAAGAAAAAAAGGTGATCTGATACAAGATCTGTCAGGTCGTTCGCCGGAAAGGCATGGTTGCTATATGAAGACAGAGTATATTCCGAAGGTGGTAACACTAATAGCCGGAGCTGTGGTGTGTATTATTTCGATTGTGAAGCATATGGATACTACCTATAGTCTGGAGTTATTATTGGCGGTTCTGATCATTTTTTATCTGATCGGCTGCATCGGCAGAAGGATCATAGAAAAGGTTATGATCAGCAATCGTTTTACAAAGGAGAAGAAGGAAGAGGAAGAAACGCAGGAGGCACAGGAGCCGGACGAGGAGGAGCCGGAGACTGCACAGAAGGAAAATCAACAGCACTAAATCCGACAGAAGGGACTATCATAGCGTATGGATGAGAAGGAAAAAAATACCCTGTGGGAAGAGTATACAAAGACGAAAAATCCAAAGCTGAGAGAGCAGCTCATCATAGAATATTCCGGTCTTGTAAAGCTGGTAGCAGGCAGACTGGGCATGTATCTCGGGTATACGGTGGAATATGATGATCTGGTTGGTTATGGTATTTTTGGATTGATCGATGCGATTGATAAATTTGAACTGACCAAAGGTGTTAAGTTTGAGACATATGCCAGCCTGCGTATCCGGGGGTCGATCCTGGACCAGATCCGTAAGATGGACTGGATCCCGCGAACACTGCGCCAGAAACAGAAAAAACTGGATCAGGCGATGCAGGAGCTGGAAACAAAATATGGAAGACCTGCTACAAAAGAAGAACTGTCTGAGCATCTGGAGATGTCCTGTGAAGAACTGGAGGGAATCCTGAACCAGACACAGCTTGCCAATCTGGTATCCCTTGATGAGTATCTGGAACAGGGAAGCGAGGTACGCACGGAAGCAGGCAACAAAGCAGTTTTTAAACAGCCGGAACAGGTGATCGAACGTCAGGAAATGAAACGGATGCTGGCAGAGGCGATTGATACATTAACGGAGAAGGAGCAAAAAGTAATTGCTTTATATTATTTTGAAGAAATGACGTTAAAAGAGATCAGCCGGATCCTGGATGTTTCAGAATCAAGAGTTTCGCAGCTTCATACAAAGGCACTTAAGAAAATGAGACAGAAGCTGGGCGGAGACAATATGGAAATATTAGGAATATTAAGTGTATAAG
>CAUCOL010000143.1 GCA_958444395.1 uncultured Lachnospiraceae bacterium | reverse complement strand
CCAGTGTATTATTGAAAAGTACGAGAAGGAGTAACTTTCCTACCTCCCTGCAGCCTGTGTGATTGTTACAGGGTATGCAGGTGAGGTTCTTTTGTTATTACCATTTACCAGCCCGCTGGCATCATGAAAGAAGGCCAACGACAGAACAGGGAGGATGAACCATACACGATGACAGATCTACAGGAGCAGCTGTTTGCGCTGCAGGATATCAGGTACCGGGATTTTCACAGCAAACTGATACCGGGGATTGAGAAAAGCGCGATCATTGGGATCCGTATGCCGGTATTGCGGAAGTTTGCCAAAGAATTTGCCCGTACGAAGGAAGCTGAGGCGTTCATCGGAGAGCTGCCACATACGTATTATGAAGAGAATAATCTGCATATGATGCTGATCACCCAGATGAAGGATTTCGACCGCTGTCTGGCAGAGATCGAGCGTTTTCTGCCCTATATAGACAACTGGGCGACGTGTGATTTCTCTGCACCGAAATGCTTTGCGGCGAGGAAGAATGAGTTGCTGCCGCGGATTAGGCAGTGGATCGCATCGGAAGATACGTATACGATCCGTTACGGGATCGGTATGCTGATGCGGCTTTATCTGGACGAAGATTTCAGGGAAGAATACCCGCAGCTTGTCGCCGGGGTTTCGTCAGAGGAATATTATGTCAATATGATGATCGCCTGGTATTTTGCAACGGCACTGGCAAAGCAGTGGGATGCCGTGATTCCTTACCTGGAACAGCATCGGTTGTCTGACTGGAACCATAAAAAAACGATCCGGAAAGCAATAGAAAGCTACCGGATCACACAAGAGCAGAAGGAATATCTGCGTACGTTATGAAAAGGAATGCCTTGTATCAGTGAGAGTGTTTCACAGATACAAGGCATTTTTGCATTATAGGAAATTGTTCACAACACAGAGTGAAAAAGGGCAAAACGCTGGTTGTGTCCTTTTTACGAATCGGACCGGCGTCCAAACAGGATGACAAGCCGCAGCAGCTGCAGCAGCGTAGATACAGCAGCTGTGATATAGGTCATGGCAGCAGCCGTCAGTACACTTCTGGCACCGCTTACTTCACGGTCAAAGAGGATATTCTGTCCCTCCAGGATCTTCAGTGCCCGGTGGGAAGCATCAAATTCGACCGGGAGTGTCACCAGCTGAAAGAGGAAGGTAAAGGCGAATAATACGATACCAATATTGATCAGGTTCGTGGAAGTCAGCAGCAAACCGATCAGGATCACAGGCCAGGACAGCTTGGAACCGAGATTGACGACCGGTACGATCGCACTGCGCACACGAATCGGCACATACCCGGTATGATGCTGGATCACATGGCCACACTCATGGGCTGCGACGCCGACGGCAGCTACAGAGCAGGAGCCATAGACACTGTCTGATAAGCGTACGACATTGCTGCGGGGGTCATAATGGTCTGTCAGATCGCCACGGATGTGTTCGATCTGTACATCGTGGATGCCGGCACTCTGCAGGATCATCGCAGCAACCTGCTGCGCCGGAATCCCCCTTCCGACACGGACACGGCTGTATTTACGGAAAACACGGCTGACATTGGCAGAGGCTGCCATACAGATCAGTGCGCCGAGGATGACCAACGTATAAGTTGGGTCAAGATAATAAAAATATGGCATAATGAATCAGTCCTTTCTTTCATTTAATTCTGACTTTTTATTTGTTCTCTAAAAATGGGATCTTTTGGATCAACCATAGCATTTTTTTCTTAGTCTTTCAACAATCGACAGGCTTTATCCACAGGATTTAATAAAATATTTACAGTTGTTTTAGAGATTTTTTGCCGGAAGGGATTAGGGGCTTAAAACTTTTCACACTGCCGGCGACGTTAACTGTCGCAAGTGTGCGGAAAGTTTTAGTAAGGTAAGGTATTGACAAATCGAAAAAAGTGATATAGTATACTAACTGTATTAAGGTGAATAATACAGTTAATACGATTGATACAATAGATTTTCAGAAAGGAGACCACTATGATACAGTTAAATTATCGGGATGCCAGGCCGATTTATGAGCAGATCCGGGACGGATTCCGTCATCTGATCGTACAGGGCGTGATGCAGACAGATGAGAAGCTTCCCTCTGTACGGGAGCTTGCGACGAATCTGACGATCAATCCAAATACCATCCAGCGTGCATACAGAGAACTGGAGCAGGAAGGATATCTGTATACCGTGCCGGGCAGAGGCAGTTTTGTAGCCGGTGTACCGGATGCGGATTCTGCAAGGCAGAAGAAATTGCTGGAAGCGTTCGATGGAAATGTACAGGAACTGCTGTTTATCGGCGTAACAGAGGATGCATTGGCTGAGAGGATACATCGGATCGCAGAGGGAGAGAAGAGAGGAGGAGATAGGAAATGATTCGAGGAAAAGGAATATATAAGCAGTTTGAGAAATTTGTCGCATTGGATCATACGGATATACATGTTCCGATGGGATCTGTGTATGGGCTGGTAGGACCAAATGGTGCCGGCAAATCGACATTGCTTCGTCATGTTACAGGAATATTTAAGCCGGATGCCGGTGAGATCACCGTGGGGGGCGAGCCGGTGTTTGAGAATCCTTCGGTAAAGGAAAAGATCGCATTTATACCGGATGATGTATTTTATTTTAAGCAGGCTGGTCTGATGGATATGAAGAACTATTATAAGGGAATCTATCCACACTTTGATGATGAATTGTTTGAAAAGGTATTGGCATGTTTTCCGGAGGTGAATCGAAAGAAAAGCATCCGACGGATGTCAAAAGGAATGCAGAAACAGGCCGCTTTTCTGCTGGCGATCAGTATGCGTACAAAGGTGCTTGTGCTGGATGAGCCGGTCGATGGGCTGGATCCGGTGATGCGTCGTCAGATCTGGAGCATTCTGCTAAATGAAGTGGAGCAGAAGAAGCTGACGGTGCTGGTATCTTCCCACAATCTGCGTGAGCTGGAAGATGTATGTGATTATGTCGGGATCATGCACAAAGGACAGGTGATCTTGGAGCGGTCTCTGACGCAGCTGCAGGGAAGCATCAGCAAGGTGCAGATTGCATTTGAAGGAGAAGCACCGGATATAGAGGGACCATTTGAGATCCTGAACCGCAGTCAGATGGGAAAGGTGCATACGTGGATCATGCGTGGAGAGCCGCAGCAGGTTCAGCAGTATCTGCAGAACTTTCATCCTCTGCTCATGGATCTTCTGCCATTGACGCTGGAGGAAATATTTATTTATGAATTGGGAGGAAAAGATTATGCAGTCAAAGACATCCTATTTTAATAAAACCATATTTTGCAAGGATATTACGAGATTTTGGCCGTGGTGGAGTCTGGAAGCAGTGATCCTGCTGATACTTTGTCCGGTTTCAATCGGTCTTGGCTGGGCCGGTCTTGCGAGAAGCAGCCGGATGGGGGTTGTCATGACCCGGCAGTATATCTATGCGACCAAGATCGGTTCGATCGTGACTCGTTGTAATATTCTGTCATCGCCGCTATTGTATGTATTTCTGGGAGTAGCCGCAGCACTTCTTGTATTTCGGTATCTGTATATCAGCCGGGATGCCTATATGATTCATTCCCTGCCGGTGAGCAGAACCTGTCTGTTCTTCTCTCATGCATTGGCTGGGCTGGTGATCCTGATGGCACCGGTTGTACTCGCATTTTTGGTTCTGACCGGTATGATGGCAGCAGTAGAGCCTGCTTTGGCTGGCAGTGTTCTGATCTGTCTGTTACAGGCAGTTTTTCAGATGCTCTTTTTCTACGGGCTGGCTTGCCTGCTGGTGATGCTGTCCGGAAACAGTGGTCTGGTATGCCTGATCTATGCTGTCATCAACTTTTTATTTACCGGTGTGAGCAGCATGCTGGCAATGATCTCAAATATGGTTACATTTGGTGGGGGATTTTTCTCCTTTGATATGTATGGTGTACTTCCGGACAGCATTCAGGATGCAGCGATCTGGCTGACACCTGTGGCGCAGCTGCTGGATCAGGTAGGGATGACACATCCGGAGAATATCGAAGGCAATGATGTGGTCAAAGAACTTGCATTATCAGCCGGAGCATTGAAGATACCTGCCTGCTACCTGGTTGTTGGCGTAGTCTTTATAGCGGCAGCAATCTGGCTTTATAAGAAAAGACCGATTGAATCGGTTGGGGATATGCTGGCATTTAGCTGGTGCCGTCCGGTCTTCCGTATTGTGTTCTCTCTGACAGGTGGTATGCTGTTGGGTCTGATCCTAACGGCAATCGCGCAGAGTGGTTTTGCAGAAAACGTGACGACACATTATCATTTATATCTGGTACTGGGAACGTTAAGTGTAGCAGTATGCTATCTGATCAGTGACATGTTTCTGCATAAGAGTTTCTTCATATGGAAATCTACATCCTATCTGCAGATGGGCGTGCTGATGGCAGTCATGCTTATTACGGTATGCTCACTGCACAGCTACAGTTATAAACCGGGCAGACTGAAAGCGGATAAAGTAGAGACTGTCAAACTGGAATTATGCATGACGAACGATGGATCGAAGGAAGAATTTTTATTGACGGATTCCAAAGAGATTGCACAATTTATTAAAGTACAGAAGGAAATCTACCAGAATCAGAAAGCGATTGAGCGGTATGCAGATCGTGATTCCGACACCAATGTATCGATTCAATATACGCTGAAGGATACGACGGTGATCAGCCGTAGTTTCCAGATCACCGGAGATGCAAGTCCGGAACTGGATGATATCGAAGCAACTATTCTGGCGATCTGTAATAAGAAAGAAGGTATGCAAAACCGTCTTTTGGGGAAAGATAATACGGTAGACAGTCTGTCAGATATGACATTGGAAGGACAGATCGTAAAGGATCTGGTAGATACAGATCTGCAGAAGAAGAGCTTCAAGGACACTCAGGACGACAGGGATGACTATTCCGAATACACGGATTACGACGAAGATGGCGTTGATTATTCAACAGACGGCTACAGTTTTGATCAGGAGGAAATGGAGAAGATCTATCAGGCATTTCTGAAAGATGTAGCACAGGGCAATGTATACCTGAAGGATATTGTAGATACGTGTGATTACAGCGACCTTAAAACACCGGAATATGCGGTGGGAATGCTGAGGATTTCTATGAAGACAGAAAGCAAACCGGCAAGTGAATCCTTTGACAATAACAATATACTGATCACAAAAGAATGCACCAACACGATCCAGACCTTCAAAACAATCATCGAAGGAAAGTAGCCGCCGGCAGGCATCACAAAAGGAATGCATAAGACTTCCCACCCCTGACGTGGTAGAATTGTCAATCAATCATCCGCTCCGCAAGTGCACGTATAGATTGGATTTTTGCCTGGAATACTTGAAAGTCTACAAAATGAGGGATGAAATATTGTCGCAGGGTATTAGGCTTTCCCAGATCAGTCCGGGTTCAGCCGGGTTACGATGAATACGTGCGAAGAGTGTGTCTGAACCCCCTT
>CAUCOL010000142.1 GCA_958444395.1 uncultured Lachnospiraceae bacterium | reverse complement strand
CCGGACCAACTGCCCAAGCACCGGTTTATTACGCACCTCCTCCATATTCTGACCATGTACCGTCGCGATCACTTGTACGCCACAGTTCATCACATATTCCAACGCTTCCATATCCTCTCTGGAACCAATCTCATCCACAGCAATCACCTGAGGTGACATCGAACGGACTAACATCATCATACCTTCTTTTTTCGGACAGCAATCCAATATGTCTGTCCGGATGCCCAGATCGTTCTGCGGTTTTCCCTGATAACAGGCACCAAGCTCGGAACGTTCATCGACCACGCCGATATTCATCCCCTGCCTCTTCGCATCCCCATTTGACAGCTGACGGATGGTATCTCTTAAAAGTGTCGTTTTACCACAACGGGGCGGTGATATGATCAAGGTATGAAAGATCGACCCTTTCTGCAGGATATATGGAAGAATTCCATCTGCACAGCCGGTCACCTGATGTGCCAGCCGAATATTGATATAAGATATATAGCGCATACTCTTTATATTCTCTCTTTCCAACACGATCTTTCCCGCCACACCGACACGGTGTCCTCCCTGGATCGTGATAAACCCCTGCCGGAGCTCCTCCTCAAAGGCATACAATGAATAATTACTGATCAGTTCCATCGTCTCACGAATCTGCCGCTGGGATACAATATAATAAACGCAGGATGTCCTATGCAGGGTTCCATCCTTTGCCGCAAAATACTCTATGCCCTGATAGACCAACATCAGCGGACTTCCTGCCCGCAACCGGATCTCCTGTACCTGTCCAAAATCCACACAGATCTGCTCGACACACTGACGCAGCCCCGATGCCAGCACCTTCAATATCTGCCCGCGGACTGCGTCACTCCCTTTCGACTCTGTCTCCATCGATCGCATTCCTCCTTCTCCTCTGCCTTTCCAGCCATACCTTCCCGGCAGTAACTTTCTCTCTCCGTTACCCCCTTTTCATATATATGAAGCGGACAGGCAAACATGTCTAAAAGATTGAAACTTTTTATAGAATCCGCTATAATTAAAACTGCCCCTGGCGGCATGGGAAGTTTTAGTACGGTAACTATTTTATAAATATGCAAAGGAAGATGAAGATTAGTATGGATTATGGATTGATTGGAGAAAAGCTGGGACACAGCTACTCAAAGGAAATACACGAACAGCTGGCGAATTACACCTATGAATTACACCCCTTAAGCCGGGAGGAGTTTTCTGACTTCATGCAGAAACGCGCCTTTAAAGCGATCAATGTAACGATCCCGTATAAGCAGGACGTCATCCCCTATCTGGATGTGATCGACGACCAGGCAAAAGCGATCGGTGCTGTCAATACGATCGTACACCGAAATGGACGATTGGAAGGACATAACACGGATTTTGCCGGTTTTATGTATATGTTAAAGAAAAATAAAATGAACATTTCCGGCAAAAAATGTCTGATACTCGGAAACGGGGGTGCTGCGAAGGCAGTCGTTGCTGTGTTGCACGCTATGAAAGCAGCACAGGTACTGGTCGTTTCCAGACGCCAGTCATCGGAAACGATCACCTATAATGAATGCCTGGCACACCATACCGATGCCGGTTTCATTGTAAATACCACACCGGTCGGCATGTATCCAAATATGGATGCATCCCCATTGGATCTGACACCATTTTCACAATGCGATGCCGTCGCAGATGTGATCTATAACCCGCTGGAAACACGCTTTACACAGCAGGCAAAGGAACTCGGCATAAAAGCGGTGACCGGTCTGGAGATGCTGATCGCCCAGGCATTATATGCAGTAGAGTATTTTCTGGATACAACGCTGGATACGGCACAGATCGACCGGATCTATCAACAGATGGTTCAGCACCTGACAGAAAATAACTGACACGGCAGGATACGCAATTTTTTAAGGCTGCCGCATATCAGTCTACTACGGTAGAACAGGTTCAATAGGGAAGGAACAGGAAGAAGCAGTGAAAAAAAGATATTTTTTGAAAACAAGCCAGCTGCAGGAGGGCATGAAGATCGATCAGGCGATCATCGACCGTATGGATCGTACCCTGATCATGAGAGGCACACTTTTAAACGCATATCTGATCGATTCTCTGGCAAAGCTCGGTATCCGCGGTGTCTACGTCTGCGAAGGCGAAGATGATCCGGAACCGGAGATCAAAGAAGAAAAACTGCCGGTACAGGTACGCAGAAACATTGAAAAATACCGTCAGGAAGATCCCTCTAAGGTGCAGCTGAAGGAAAGTGTAAAAAAGAGAGTGTCAGAGGGTATTCAATTTCTGTATAGTAACGCCGACTCTGCCGACTTTGCAGATACGACAGAAAACATTTCCCAGGATCTGATGCAGGCGATCAACGATAACGCAGCGATTGCAATTGATATCAGTGCCTTAAAGACAAGTGATGAATATACGTTTAAGCATAGCGTCGATGTGGCTACGATCTCCATGATCATTGCCAAGCAGCAGAAAAAGACTACGGAACAGATCCATGAGATTGGAATCGCCGGTCTGCTGCACGACATGGGAAAATCCCAGATCCCATTGGAGATCCTGAATAAACCGGCACGATTGACCGATGAAGAATTTGAAGTCATAAAGCAGCATTCCGTTCTCGGATATAATATTTTGAAAGAAAAAGAAGAGTTTTCCAAAGCAGTTTCCCTGGCAGTTTTGCAGCACCATGAGAAGATGAACGGCAAAGGCTACCCCCTCGGATGCCGCTCCGATAAGATCATCAATTATGCTAAGATTCTGTCTGTTGCGGACGTCTATGATGCACTGGTCACTACTCGTCCTTACAAAAAAGCATTTTCACAGCGCGTTGCGATCGAAATGATCATGTCCATGACCGAGGATCTGGATATCGAATGTATGCGCAGCTTTCTCTCCAGCGTGATCCTTTATCCGGTCGATTCTGTCGTCCAGCTCAGCAACGGCGAAAAAGCACGCGTTGTAAAAAATAACCGTCAGTCTATTCTGCGTCCTACTGTCGTTGGTCTGACGACCGGCACTGTCTATGATCTTGCAAATGATCTGGACTGCGCCCATATTCTGATCGAATAATACGACATTGTGCGGTTGTTTGAGAAACTTTAACACCTTATATAATGAAGATATAAAAAGGCATGTTATAAACCATAACATGCCCTTTTGATTTTATTGCTTATGTTCAATGTCCTGCTGTGTTACTCTGTTTTTACTTTTTTAAACAGGATTCGATCAGATCAACGGTTCTTTGTGCTGACTTACCATCCAGATCATCAAAGAAACGTTTCTTAAATTCTTCCAGCTTATCATTCTCCCAGTCCTCATTCCGGATTGAGTCCACCAGACTCTTATAGTTTCTAACAATCTTACCCGGTGCCATATCTTCATATTCATAATAAAAGCCACGGCTTGAAATATATTTATCCAAGTCAAACGCATACAGGATCATCGGAATATTTAACAGAGATGCCTCAAATACAACCGAAGAGTAATCTGTGATCAACACATCCGTAACAAACAAAAGATCGTTTAACTCAGAATGATCGGAAAGATCAATGATAAAGTCTTTGTACTTCTTATCAATCTTGCTTCTGTTTCCAACAAATGGATGATGCTTCACAATGATCGCATATTCTTCCTGCAGATCCTTATACAGCTGGTTTACATCCAGCTTATCAACCGGATAATATCCGCTCATCTTACCATTTCCACGGAAAGTCGGTGCAAACAATAAGATCTTTTTATCCTTCAGCTTAGGATACTCTTTATAAAAGACTTCCTTTGTCTTTGCTTTATACGCCTCATCAAAGAACACATCCGTTCTCGGAATACCGGTTGCCACAACCTTCTCCGAGGAAAGACCAAATCCCTCTGCGTAGAATTTCTCTATATCCTTTGAGCTTACTGTTGCAAAATCATAGTTTCGATGGTTCGGACTGCCCTGACTTGGTCCACCCGGACGACCGATACGACTGCAGCCAAAGGTCTTAAAGGCTCCACAGGCATGCCACAGCTGCATCAGATAGGTGCCTTTTCTTCTTGGCATCTTGAAAAACAGCTCGCTGAAGTCATCCACCAGGATCACCCTGGCATTTCCCATATACCAGCCAATCTTAATCATACTGCTCCATTTCATGGAACGTGTCGGATTACTGTCCAGTACATATTTCAGATCCCATTCCGGATTCTTCGTTAAGATTGCATTTACAAATTCAAAGTTTCCACTCAGATCATCCCGGCGGTTTGACAAAAATGCCACACGGTTCTGTTTGACCGGAAACAAACAGGCGATCCAATGCGCAATATACATACAGTTAAACTTCGTTGCAATAATACCGATCTTCACCTTAGAGAAATCGTCCATCTTCGCACGGACATGCTTCAATACATAGACAATTCCCTGATCATGTATCTTATTATTCCGGTTCTGGCAGCCAATCGCTGCCAAAATAGCATCCACCAGATAGACCGGTATCAACGCAACCGACACCAGGAATAAAATAAACTTCCAGACCGCCAGCAGAACACTGAAGATGCCATCCCGTATCTTATGGGATTTAAACAGGGCTTCCTGACCTTCAATCGCCTGCAGCGTTACGCTGTTTTTACTTTTTGAAAACTCAATATCATATTCTATAAAGGAAGGCTTTTTATTATTGTCCTCCTCTTCGGAATCTGCCGGATTATTGGATCCGGACAGATAATCCATCGCACGTTCATCCTCATAATCGATGACAAACGGTGCCTTATCTAAAACCGTATGACCATATCGCAATTCAAATGCCAGATCAATCTTTCGATTCTGTGGCTGTCTGTAAAACAGAAACTTCAGATTGTACGTATAGGAAGCAAAAATATAGCAGCTTCCATCATCCAGTTTCTCGTAATGTCTGACCACCAGCGGAAGCCGCCGATCCTGTGTTCCGTTATTAAAAAGAACGGTCAGCTTGGGATCTCGCACCTTCGGATCCCAGGGTCCCTGTGCACCTACTGCTATCTCCAGCTTTCCTCCTCTTACATTCAATCGATTGATTGTCAGCTTGAACTCCATCATGTCACCTCATCATTTACTTATTCGTACCATACTTTTTCCATTATCCTATCTTTCGGATAAAATTGCAAGTATTCTTTCCGCCAAAGTTCATAGAAAATTCATTCTACTTTTCGTGAAAATAGATAATCCTCCCTTTCGGCATAAAATATTTTCTCTGATTGTGTTCGCTACGTGTTCGCTACGCACCCTTTTTTACCCCATCTTACAGCAATTTGCACAAAAGGCGCAACCCCTTGAAAACACTGCGTTTCCAGGAAATTGCGCCTTTTATCATTCCACGTATAAATTAAACTCTCTTCAGGTACTCACCTGTACGTGTATCAATGCTGATACGGTCACCTGTCTCTACGAATAATGGAACCTGTACAACAGCACCTGTCTCTACAGTAGCCGGCTTACTGGCACCCTGTGCTGTATCGCCTTTAAAACCAGGCTCTGTCTCTGTAATCTC
>CAUCOL010000141.1 GCA_958444395.1 uncultured Lachnospiraceae bacterium | reverse complement strand
GTCATACGACGGATGATTTCTACCTCATCGACAGATTCTACACGCATTCCCAGATATTCCTCCATAAAGGACGGGTCAATGATAGAGCCTGCAATACCCATCGTTACGGAACCGATCTGCAGATAAGACTTTCCACGCATCGTGGCAGCTGCAACGGCAGCACGTCCAAAACGCAGCAGCTTCTCCTTTACGTCCTCCGGAATCTCTGTCGCATCCGCCTCCTGCACATCCTTTCCATAGATGCCAAAAGCCGGCAGTCCTTTCTGTGCATGCGCTGCCAGTACTGCCGCCAGATATACGGCACCCGGTCTCTCTGTACCGTTAAAGCCCCATACACCCTTGATGGTATTCTTATCCATATCCATCGTCTCTGAACCATAGCACCAGCAAGGTGTTACCGTCAATGTAATATCTACACCGGCTTTCTTGAACTTCTCTGCACAGGCTGCGGCCTCTGCCACACGTCCGATCGTAGTATCTGCAATGATCACCTTGACCGGATCTCCATTGGAATAACGAAGATTCTGTTCAAAGAGCTTTGCGGCACTCTTTGCCATATTCATTGTCTGCTCCTCCAGAGACTCTCTGACCTTTAACGGTCCTCTTCTTCCGTCAATCGTTGGACGGATACCAATTACCGGGTAATCCCCGATCAATCTGTTTTCTGCCATTTTTCACTCTTCCTTTCTATGCTTGCTTTATGTTTTATTTTCGCACATTCATAATGATATTGTACAACATTCTTGTGAAAATTGCACGAAAAAAATAGCACTTTCTATTCTTATTTCGACAGAAATGCTATTTTTGTCCCGCAATATTTTTCTATTTTTCATCCATTAGATAACTAATTTTTACTATACTTTTACATTTCCTGTCGCAATCCTCTGCTTTTCACAGGCTTTTTCTTCTGATCAGGCACATTCTTCAGGGAAGCAAATATTGCCCATATTTCTGCTGAAAAAAAAGATACGCCCGGTCAAAGATCTGCCATGCGGCTTCTGCACAGATAAGCAGAACACAGACCAGTGCAGCAGGAACGGATAACAGACTGTGAATCCAGGTATTCTGCAGGAGTGTCGAAGTTCCAAACACCAGAACATACGCAGTGCATGCGGTCAGAAGCAGCAGATGATAGACGACTCCCCTGATCACCCAGCCACAGATCGCTGCGCGCTTTTCTCCCTTCTGCATCCAATGCTGCTGTCGGCAAAAGACAGTCTCTGTCGTCCAGATATAGACAGCAAAACCCAGATATGTAAAACAATATAACTTCTGTGGTGTTACGATCAGCCCCAGGCAGAAGCATGCCAGGATAAAGCCCGCTGAAGTCTTTGCCCCTGCGAACTGATAGACCGAACCTGCCAGGAAGGATGCCAGTGCCAGCAAAAAGGCAGTGTTAACAGCAAAGATACTGCCTGCCAGCATGCATAACACTGTTACGGCTGCCATCATTCCCGCATATGCGATTTTCCTGCTCCTTAGATGCATGAACAAAGATCGCCTCCCATACATTCACATAATGTATCTGCACACCAGATATCACAGCAGATATTTCCCGTACCGCAGTCACTGCCGCTGTTGTAAGGATTTCTTCCATATCCGCTTCCGTAATTCTGATACTGCTGACGGTTATACTGCTGCTGCGGATTTGGATTCCGGTAACTGCCGTTCTGATAACCACCACTCTGATAGCCGCCCTGACTGCTGCCATTTTGTCCCCCCTGGCTCCAGCCGCCCTGACTGCCGCCATTTGCCCGGCTGTTCATGATCTGTGTATAAGCCTCCTGTACTTCTTTGAACTTATCTTCTGCCAGATCTGCCAACGGGTTATTTACATAGGCATCCGGATGGTACTTCCGACTCAATTCACGATATGCCTTTTTTATTTCATCATCCGTTGCATTTCTGGATACTCCCAGTACTTCATAAGCATCTTTCATTCTTTATCTCCATTCTTTTGCTGTGCCTTCCTGTGCTGTTTCTCATCAAATCGATTCCACACCCCTGCGTATAATATATTCCGCAGAATATCCCGGTATTCCAGACACGGCAACTTCTCAAATGCTGCACTGGCAGATGCCATCTCATCCAGCAGCATCTGATAGATATTCCGGTCTAATTCATCCGGCGTCGCCCCGTAGTTCCCATATCGGAACGGGTTATACTGCCCGGCTGCCCGATCCTCTTCCAGATCATCGTATGCGTCCATCATATAAATGAAACGTCCCAGATAATATCCGGTTTCTCCCAGATAACCTGCCAATGCATCCTGGCGTGGCTGCAGGATCCCCGCCATCAGCCTGCCAAAGCAGTCTGCCACTTCATAGACATCCTCACAGCGTCTTTTTTCTAATACAGACAGCCTTTTTAAATTCGTCCGGATCGCCCGGAACTGCTCCGGATACTTTTCCTTTAACTGCAATGCCGTCTTTTTATAAAGTCGCATCCCCGCCGCACCGCGGGCGGAATGTGCATCCTCCCATTCATCACGAAATTTATAGAAACTAAGCAGCATATTCATATCAGCTGCATAATCCGTCATCGCATTACTCAGCATATGATGCTTCTTCATCGGATGTACCACACAATGCTTCTTTCTGTGTACTACGTCACTCCCATAAACAGAAGTCAGCAGGATCACCAGAAATGTCATATCATACGTCAGTGTTACCTGCCCCAGAAATCCATATTTTTCTTTTAATTTATCGCATAGGCCGCAATAAAAGCCATGATACGTCTCATAATCCTTTACTTTCAGTTCCGGCTTACGTATCCTTACATATCCAAACATCTGTGTCCTCACCGCCTTACTACACCATAATCTCTAATTCGTCTCTAAAAGTCAATAAAAATATTCCAAACTTTTTCTTAAAAATTTCGCCGGCAGGCATTTTTCCAAAGCCCCCGGCGAACATTCGTCTTCTATGTACTTGTATTACGATTTTATATTACACACGTTCCATTTCATATCCGGATTGTTTTTCATTGATCGAAAAATCATCGGGATTCGTTTATTTTTTCTCTATTTTTTCCGTCTGGATAATGAATTTCACATTTCCATCCATCTCTTTGCTTAAGCCGGAATAATTTTTATACTGCCTGGATAGATCAACCAGTGCCTCAAAGCGATCTGTCAATCCTTTGAAGTTTTTATCATACTTATTCTTCATTTTCCGGATTCCTTTTTGATCAAATTTGCTGACGCCATCCGCATATTTGTCTGTCCCTTCTGCCAGTTGATCAATACCGTCTGCCAGCTTGGTCGTTGACTGATCAAAGACACTGCTTCCCTTTTTCAGCTTTGCTACACCCTGTTCCAGCTGTGATCCACCAGCGCTGACCGCTTTTCCGGCCTTTGTCAGCTTTTTATTGCCGCTTACGATCTTAGTTCCTGCTTTTTTCAGTGCGCTGCCACCCTGATTCAGCTTTTTCAATCCATCGCTCAGTCCCTGGATTCCGGCTGATAACTGTTCATCAGCATCCCGCAGACTCTGAGAACTCTGAGACAGCTTCTGCAGTCCGGCTGTCATCTGTCCCACACCGGAGGACACCTGATCAGCACCCTTTTGCAATGCTCCTTCCTTTGCCGTGGCAGTTTCGGCTGCCTCTATCTGCGCTTTCTGCTTCTGTGCTGTCTCACGAAGCTGTTTTGCATATGCCTCCAGTTCTTTTCTGCCGGAAGCATCCTCCATGCCAGCTGCTTCCTTTTCGATATTATCCGCCAGTGTTTCGTAGGTACTGCATGTTTTCTTAGCTTCTGATACGGCAGCATTTACCGTTCCGATTCCATCTGCCACCGCCTTTGTACCGTCATTTAATGCCTTGACATTTTCTTCCTTTGCCAGTGCGTCAACACCATTTGTATAGGCCTGCAGCCCGGTTGAAAACTGCTGATACCCTGCCGGCAGGGCTTTGGCTCCCTGATAGGCGCTCTTGATTCCCTGCGTCAGCTTTTCCGTCCCGGCAATATAGCTTTTCGTACCCCTGGCAAGTGCCGTGCTTCCCTTCAGATAAGTATTAATTCCCTTGCAGAAGGTGCCCATTCCCTGATCCAGTCCATCGATCCCTTTCGCCAGGGCCTCTTCGCCCTGAGCATATTTTCCAAAGATGTCCTGAAACTTCTGCGTCGCATCGGATAATTTATCCGAACCCCTGACCAGCTTACCGGAAGCATCTGCTATCTTATCAATGCCTTTTTCCAGGTCGTCCAGACCATCCTCTCTGTCTGTATCCATCTCAGAGAAAAGACTTGCCGTCGCAAAGGTGATCGTCTTTCCCAGTGAAAAATCTTTTGCCTGCGCAGTTATCTCAAATTCCTCCACCAGATCCTCTGAGATATCCTCATCCTCCAGAGCGAGACTCTTAACCAGTCCCGGCAGACCATATCCGACAACCACCTGACTGTCACCCTCTTCCAGTACCTTTCCGTGGTCGATCTTTACCTCGCTGAATACATCCTTCGGCAGAACGATTCCTGTTACCATCAGAAACGGTGTATACAACGTCTCCTTTTTCCCCTGGATCGTTTTGACTGTTTTGGCATCATTATGATAGGTTACATGAATCGTAACCTTTCCACTTTTTCCCGCCAGTTCTTCCGGTGAAACAGTCTTTCCATCCAGTGTATATGTAAATTCCACTCCCACCGGAAGTTCCTTATCCGCCGTTCCCTGATACTGGATGTCCTCTTTGCCGGCATTCCATTTTACTGCCGTTCCATCCTGCGAAAAGGTCTCATCGCCCTTTGTATTTTCTATATCTTTCAGATCCGATGTATCCGATAGCACTGCTCCGGCACCTGCATTTTTCAGGATATCCTTGACCGTAATCTCAGACACCTCTCCCGAAGCATCGGCATCGGCATAAACCGACTCCTCTTTTGTCACCTTCTCCGCATCTGTATGAACACTGCCCGCCAGCACCAGACTGACTGCCAGCAGTCCTGCTGCCACGCGTCTTCCCAAAACGATCACATCACGTCGTCTCATATTCTTCACCATGCCTTTCTTATATCCTGTCCCATTTATGGTACAGACCATCTATCTGTTGTTTTCTTAACTGCTGTTTCTACTCTACATTTTTCAATGCTTCATCCATTGGAATCTTCCGGATCTTATGGAATTGAAGCAATGCTACCACACCATATGCCGCCATGATCATAAATACCATCTTTGGATACATGCTTTTATCCAGATAGATCGTGATCCAGCCACTGAAATCCATCATCATCACCTGATAGATTGCCACCAGTGCCCAGCTCGCCAGCCCGAGACTTGCAATGATCGACAACGCAACAATCGCGCTGGTCGTCAGCAGATACAGATTTGCAATCTCACCATTAGAATAGCCCAATATTTTGATCATAGAGATCGATACGGTATTTTTCTCCAGGATCAGTTTCGTCAGAAGATAGATCAGCATCGCCGCCATGATGACCGCAAATACATTCACCATCCGAAACATACTTCCCATTGATTTATTTAACTGACGTGCCAGCTTTGTCATATCATCCTGCGTGATGCAGGCTGATACA
>CAUCOL010000140.1 GCA_958444395.1 uncultured Lachnospiraceae bacterium | reverse complement strand
CTCCTTATAGGCGTAATATGCCCCAAGCTGAGTCCAGTGATGATCCGTCTTAAAGTACACCTGCTGCGACTGCTTCTGCTGCAAAAGTACGCTGCGCAGATCGATCTTTGTGATATCCCGCCAGGTCTTCTCTGCTTCCCGGTACATTGTGTCTGCATCATACAAGGTGGCATGTGACGGAAGATATTCCTCCAGTATCGTTCCCGGTGACGGCACCAGCATCGCCATCACATGTGCATCCTCCTGCCGGCCTGCCAGATGCTGTACAAAGCGCAGATTCTGATAATAATTTGTCTGTGATATATCCTGCTGCATGACCTTTGAGAAATAATAATGGTTTTTTCCTATATAAACGCCACCGGTATCCTTTGCGCCCATTGCCTTTTTCACAGCCGTCGTTTCCTTCATCCAAAAATCCCTGGCCGGAAACTGATCATTAAAGCTTTTCGTTAATGTCTCCTGCCATTCCCTCGACAGAAAGTCCGACACGCTGAAAGCCGGCAGCTGCGTCAGATACCGGTTTTCATTTGCAGAAAATGCGCGATGCCCGAAAACCGGTACCGTAAGTCCCGCCACCGAAAATATTCCCAAACAGATCCATACGAAATATTTATTTCTTTTCACCGTATTCCTCCTTTCTACAGATGCTTTAAAATCTAAAATACAAAAATGGATTATAACTGCCGCTGACCAGAAAGGCGATGCTCAGAAACAGTAGCACTGCAAGCCATCCATAGCGTACCACCTGCACCACGATCCATCCTCTGCCCTGCCAGCGTTCCACTACTTGATCACACCACTTTCCTGCCAGTTTCTTTGGCATCGCAGTGCCGGCAACCGCCATGATCAGAAGCAGCAGGAGGGACGTCCCCCAATAATACACTGCGATCTCATTGCTCCAGCCACTGCCCGCTCCAAACATCGTCTGTATGTAATAAAGCATCTGCTTCATATCGGTGCAGGCAAAGATTGCCCAGCCGACCACGATAAAGAACAGGGCATACAGATGGCGGAAGAACCCCGGCCACCGTTTCATTTCCTGTAACAGATAGAACTTTTCGATCAACAGAAGTACCAGAAAATACAGTCCCCACAGGATAAAATTCCATCCGGCACCATGCCACAGACCGGTCAGGAACCACACGACCAGCAGATTAAAGATCTGACGGATCGCTCCTTTTCTGTTTCCTCCCAGCGGAATATACAGGTACTCCCGAAACCAGGTTCCCATCGTGATATGCCAGCGCCGCCAGAAATCAGTGATGCTGTCCGATTCGTATGGATAACGGAAGTTCTCCGGAAACCGGAAGCCAAAGATCTGCCCCAATCCAATCGCCATATCAGAATATCCCGAGAAATCGAAGTAGATCTGAAAGGTATATGCGATCGCTCCCAGCCAGGCAGCTGATGTTGTCAGATCCGCCCTCGTCAATGCTGCAATCTCATTCCAAAGACTGCCCGCCTGGTTTGCCAGTAAAACCTTCTTCGCCAGTCCCAACAGAAAACGCTGCATTCCAGCCGCCGCCTCATCCCAGCGGATCGAGCGGTCTGCCAGCTGATCTTTGATGTCTACATAACGGACGATCGGTCCGGCAATCAACTGAGGGAACAAACAGACATAAACAGAGAATGAGAGTAAGCTGTGCTGCACCTCTACCTCTCTGCGGTACACGTCGATCGTGTAGGATAATGTCTGAAATGTATAGAAAGAGATTCCGATCGGCAGCGCCAGCTCCAGCAATGGCAGATGACTTCCTGTCAATGTATTGAGACTCTGAAATATAAAATCCGTGTACTTGAAAAAACAGAGAATCCCAAGATTCCCTGCTAATGAAGCCACCAGCACCCATTTACGATACTGTGGTCTGCCGGTCTGATCCATATACTCCATCAGGCGTCCATTACAATAATCAAATACTGTGGAGAATAACATGATCAGGATATATTTTGGCTCGCCCCATCCATAAAAGAACAGGCTCGCCAACAGTAAAAAAAGATTCCGAAAACGAGCCGGACATATAAAGTATACGATAAGAACGATGGGAAGAAATCCACATAAAAAAACTGTACTACTAAATACCATTGCTCTCTAACCTTTCCTTCTGTTTTCTCTTGCACGCAGAGCAACATAACTTGCTGCCCGATCCCGCTGCTGTCCCGCTCTTAATGCAGCTGCGCCAGCTTACCGATCAGATATGCATTTCTCGTCATGGAAATGTTATTCAAGAAAAGCACATCCTGTACCTTCTTCTTCTTCACCAGCTTGCTCAGACTGCCATCCCAGTAACGGTAATCGATCACGTAGATGGTCTGGTAGTGATCTGCCAGATAGGGTGCAAAGGCATTGCCAAACGACTCCTTCACGATCACACAGGAGGATCCGTCATGAACCGTCTTATTCTTTATCACGGTATATGGATTATCACCTGCGATAAATGCACAGTATTTTAACGATGTGCTGTAGGAGGACGCATCACAGATCACCGGACTGCTATAGGTATTTCCTCCGTCATCGGTGTATTTCATCGTGATCTTCTTCTGATCCACCGGATAATATGCGATCACCTTATCTTTTTTCAACATCTTGCTTTGATGGGTATCCTGATAGAAGCTGCCATAATATCCGCCGAAGTTCTTCTTCGTGTAGTCTTTCCGCGCATGCGGTGTGATCCCCTTGTCCTCACAGAACTGCTTATATGCATAGTATGCTCCCAGATCGGTCCAGTGATGATCCGTACGGAAATAGATATACTCTGTCCGGTGCTGCATCAGTGTCTCATATAGTGACACGGTACAGATCCCAGAATGCAGCTTGTGATAGATCTTGCGAATCGACTTTTTCTGATCCGAGGAGTTCACCTTTTTCTTTTGATTATCCGGCAGGGTGATGCCTACGCTGGTCGGTACGATCATGTCATATACATTGACACTGCTTCCGAGCTTCTTAGATATGGTATTTACCACTGTCGCATACTGTTTTGCAGAGGATTCCACATAATTATATAATTCATAGGCAGTATCTGCGATCTGTATTGTTCCGTCAAATTTCTTAACAGATCCCTTCACCTGAATCTTCGGATAGCCTTTGGAGGTACGATTCGCCTCTGTACTCTGTATATCGTTCGTCTCCTCCGGTTTCTCCGTCTTCGTCGTCTGCTCCGATACGGATTCTTTATCAAAACCGATCTCTGCGATCTCCTGATTTGCTCCTTCTGAAGTGCTCTTACATGCTGACAACGCCGTTACGCAGCCGGCAAGCAGCATGCACCATACCCATTGTCTTTTCATCTGCGTTATGATCCTTCCCGCTTATTTTAACTGTTCCTCTATCACTTTTTTGGCATTCGCCGCATCTGCTGTCACACAGGCAATAATATACTTCCCCTTCTGCAGGATCACTGCATCATCGATCTTCTTTGCTTCCTTAGGAAGATAATCCTGAAAAGACTGCTGCATTGCTCCCAGATGGCTCTGTACGGTCGCCACCTCGTCTTTGGCATGCTCCTCATCTGCGGCTTCCAGTATCATCAATTCGTCTGCGCAGGTTCCCTCCCCCATGTATAAGGAAACCTTCGTATCCTCTGACTGTGCTGTCACCATGCTCTGCGTTACGGTGTCATCCGCCTTTGCCAGCTTCGTATCAAATGAAACCTCTTTCAGCACAGTCTGTGCCAGTGCATCTGTATCCAGCACATCTCCTGCTGCCGCAGGTTCCTTTGCTCCGGAAGCCGAAGTTCCATTCATGCTCTTTTGTTGTATATCCCCTGTCGTCATGTGTACATTCTGAATAAACGCCCAGACCGAAATCGCCAGGACGATCACAGACAGGATCAGTAATATCTGAAATGTTCTCTGTTCTTGTGTACGCTCCATAAGATCTCTCCATCTTCTCCGATTTGTTCTATTGGATGCCGTATTGTATGATGCGGTTGCCAAATGCAAACGTTTTTCTGTCTTTTTATATTATTTGTCTTTTTGTATTATTTTGCTGCACGCTTTTTTAACCAACCCAGAACAGCATCCAAACGTTCTGCCTGTTCCTTTACAGGAATTGCGGACAATGCATGGATCGATGGTGCAAAATCAAGCTCTGCCAGTTTCTCATCAAAGTAAACACGTCCCGGATTGCCCTCTTTGTCATAGATCGTAGGCAGCTTATTCTTACGCAGGAAATCGAGATAGTGCATGAAACGTTCTTCATGACCATCCAGCACCTGATTGAAATCTGTCTTCTCATAGATATCGAAGATCGATGTCTCATCGGTAATATCACTGATCATAGAGTATGGAATATGATGATACTCTACCAGCTCCAGGATACGCTGATCCGACACGAATACGTATGCCGGTGTGCCTGCCAGGATCGCTGCGATATTTCCATGTATACGGCTTCCTGTCGAGAAATCCATCTGTCCCAGAAATTCGAGCCATGACTTAACATTGCAAAAAGCCCGCGCACGATCCTCGGTATAGATCGGATGCGAAAAGTCCGCTGGAAAATACTCCGGTATCTTCGGCGCAAACTTCGGTGGAAACGGCATGCCACAGTACATTCTGTAGATTTCCTCGATCACCTGTGGTACATAGTAGCTGTTCTTGATCTCCTGTCTCGTCCGATGCAGAAATGTATGGAAATTCTGTGGCAGAGAGATCTTGGAATTGGTACTGATCCTGGAGTCCGGTGTCAACGGATTGATCCGCGGCTTTGGCAGATCCTTTCCATACGCGAACAGGGAAGGGCAACCGATCACCGTAAAATGCTTCTCCGGACGAAAACCCAGACTCTGCAGATAATCCGCCGTGCGCTCTCCACGCACACCCAGCATCTTGGATCGCTTCAGGATCGCTTTCACAAAATCTTTTACTGCCTCTGCCAGCTCTACATTACTCAGCTCCTTGCCAAGCTTTGCCTGCATTCCCACGCCGACTACCACGCACGGTATACGCAGTCCTTTGACCAGATTGGTGATGCACTTTAACTCCGGTATAAAGGAGATCCGAAATGCATTGGCAAAAGGAAGTACCAGATAATCATACTCGCGATTGATCTTCGCGATCTCCTCGCGTGTAAATGTATGGTTCATCCGTATCGTATCGATCGTTGTATCTTCTGTCATCAAAGTACGGCACACACTGTATGGGAACAGCATATTTCCCATATTGTTACCGATACTGTTGGTCGTGATCATCTCGAATGGTGTCAAACTTTCCAGTGGCGACATCGCCGCACGCATAAGAATTTTCTTCATTTTTCCCTCCATCCGCCTGCCATTCGACAAAACGGTCTCTTTTTCAACACAAACTTATTATAATTCTACAATAACATTATAATGGATTCTTGTCTATTTTTTCTTTCATTTTCTTAGATTCTTTTCCTGTTCGTTCATGCACTCCCGGACTGACATACCTTTTCCTTCGATCCGGCTGTGCTCTATGCAGGATCTTCGTCAGAAAGCTGTGCTTCCCAAAGCAAGGCTTGCTCTTCCATCCCCAGTCTCCGGTAGATCTGTGCCAGATGCTTTGCCGGCAGTCCGGTGGATGTACGGATATCC
>CAUCOL010000139.1 GCA_958444395.1 uncultured Lachnospiraceae bacterium | reverse complement strand
ACCCAGTCCGTCTACCATAATACCCTGTGCCTGTACCTTGCCAACCAGAGAGGCATGCTCCTGATCGATCTCCAGGACATCACCGGAAGATAACACGATCGTATTTTCCTTTGGCACACCCATCTGCTGTGCCAGCTCCGCATGTGCTTTCAGATGGCGATATTCACCATGTACCGGAATCGCATACTGCGGCTTTGTCAGTGTGTAGATCAGCTTGATCTCTTCCTGGCTGGCATGACCGGATACATGGGTATCCTGTACGATCACCTTTGCTCCCTTTGCCGAGAGTTCATTAATCACCTTTGCAACGGATTTTTCATTACCAGGGATCGGTCTGGAACTAAAGATGACTGTATCGCCCGGCTCGATGGATACCTTACGGTGGATATTTGCTGCCATTCTGGAAAGTGCTGCCATCGACTCACCCTGGCTTCCTGTTGTGATCAGCACCAGCTTCTCCGGTGCATAATTTTTCATCTGCTCCATCTCGATCAATGTGTTCTCCGGCATGCTCAGATATCCCAGCTCTGTAGCGGTACCGATCACATTGATCATACTGCGTCCCTCTACGACGACCTTACGATCGTATTTTACAGCAGAATTGATGATCTGCTGTACACGGTCAACATTCGAGGCAAAGGTTGCCACGATAATTCTATGATCTGTATTTTCTGCAAAAATATTATCAAATGTCTTACCAACCGTCTTTTCAGACATTGTATATCCCGGTTTCATGACATTGGTACTGTCTGCCATCAGTGCAAGCACACCTTTTTTGCCAAGCTCCGCAAATCTCTGCAGATCGATCGGCTCACCGAATACCGGTGTGTAATCCACCTTAAAGTCACCGGTGTGTACCACGATGCCTGCCGGACTGAAGATCGCCAGTGCTGCCGCATCGGAAATACTGTGATTGGTACGGATAAACTCGATCCGGAAGCATCCGAGATTGATAGACTGTCCATATTTTACGACCTTTCTCTTCACCGGCTTTGGCAGTGTATGCTCTTTTAATTTATTTTCAATCAGCCCCATCGTCAGCTTGGTTGCATAAACGGGTACATTGATCTCCTTCAAAATATAAGGAAGTGCACCAATATGATCCTCATGACCATGCGTGATCACAAAACCTTTGACTTTGTCAATATTTTCCTTTAAATATGTGACGTCCGGAATCACCAGGTCGATTCCAAGCATATCGTCCTCCGGGAAGGAAAGACCACAGTCAACGACAACAATACTGTCCTCGTATTCAAATGCCGTAATGTTCATTCCGATCTGCTCCAGACCACCCAGTGGAATGATCTTTAAGCCTTTTCCGATCAGATTTTTATCTTTATTATTTTTCGGCTTATTTGCTTTTTCTGTCATCTTCTTTACTTTCTCTGCAATGGCTTTTTCTGCCTTTGCTGCCACGCTGAGTCCCTCTTTTGACTCTGTATCTGCTTCTTTGGCTGCTGCTTTCTTTGGCCGTCCCGGCTTTGCGGTTTTCTCCCCCTTCGGTGCTTTTGGCGCCTTTTCTTTTTTATCTGCTTTCTCCGTTTTCGCTGCTGCCTTCTTTCTAGGTGCCCGTTTCACTGTCTTTTTCTCTGTCTCCTGCACCTGTTCTACTACTTCGTTTTCAGTTTCTTTCTTCAATGGTTAAACCTGCCTTTCTATATATGACGAACGCCTGTCCGAAAAAGAGTATACAAAAAAGAAGTTCACTTGTATTTTCATTGCAAACCTTTGCTTTTTGGAAGTATTCTCCTGTTTCAAACCGTACACGTTCAAATTATCTACATTCGCAACTGTTCAGTACAGTTACTACATCTCTATATCCACATCGTCCAGTAACTCTTCAAATACCTTAGAGATGGCTTTCAGTTCACTGTCATCTTCCACAAATTCATATATCTCAAATTGATCCTCATCTGTGCTTTTCTTCATGATGTAAACTTCTGCTTCTTCATCCTCTTCATTCTCTGTTACCAGAAGATAATCCTGTCCTGCGATCGTTGTCTTTTCAAGAACAGAAAATAATACCTCATCCCCATCCTCTGTCGTAAACGCAATCTTTTCCTGTGCCATATCTGATAATCCCTCTGTTATTTCTGCTGCAGGCTGTCCAGATATCCCTGTAAGATCAGGGATGCCGCCAGCTTGTCTATATATTCTTTACGGTTTTCTTTGCGGACCCCGCCTTCTTCCAGCACGGCATCTGCTGCCACGGTCGTAAGCCGCTCATCCTGATAGATGATCTCCAGACCTGTCCTGCGGTCAAGCTGCTCACCGAAAGCGCGCGTCTTATCGCAGCGGTCTCCCTCTTGGTTGTCCATTCTCTTAGGCAGTCCGATCACGATCTTTTCAATATCGTATTCACGGATCAATGCCTCGATCCGCGCAAGTGTCTGACGCAGCTTTGCCGGACGCTCCCTCTGTATCGTCTCCTTCGGCTGTGCTGTCAACAGCATTTCATCGCTGATCGCTACTCCGACTGTCTTGTCGCCATAATCCAATCCCATTATTCTCATGGTAATCTCCATTCCGCAGACGCTTTGCGTCGAAGGAATCGCAGGCAAATATCAGATTTCACTCTGCGATCAGGGCTGTTTTGTGACGCCTGCGGCACAAACAGCCATGTGTAAAAACACTGCATCGGCAGTATTTTTCACACTATCCTCCCTATGTTCACGAACAGTCTATTTGAAATTATTCTCAATGTAGTCCTCCAGAAGCGTCTCAATGATCTCATCACGTTCCACACGCATAATCAGACTTCTGGCACCCTTATGACTGGTAATATACGTCGGATCACCGGACATTACATAACCAACGATCTGATTGACCGGATTGTAACCCTTCTCGGTCAGTGCCTCGTATATTTTCGCAATCACGTCCCTGACTTCAATTTCCTGTTCTTTCTGTACTTTAAAATATTGTGTATTATTAATTTCCTGCATAGTGGCACTATACCTCCATTCTTTTCACGTACACATATCTTCTTTTATAGTAATATATCTGAATCCAAAAAACAATACCTTTTTCCATTCGACCTGTTTTATTTCCATGCACCGAGAAGAATTTCATCCGTCAAATGTCCCAAAATACGGACAGATGCGATCGTATTGCATCTTGTCCGGCCGTCTGCCACACCCGTAACAGGTACTGCTATCCGGACATAACGTTCGTTATAGCCGATCAGATAATCCTTTCCGTCAATCTGTGTCACTTCCTCCAGAAGCACCTCTTCGACCCTGTCCATAAAATAAGACAGATACTCTGACTCCAATTCCTGTTCCACTGCCAGCAATGTATCACTTCGCTGTGCCTTGCAGTTTTCTTCCATCTGCCCGTCCATCGCATCCGCTATCGTTCCTTTCCGGCATGAATACTTAAATACATGGATCTGAGCAAAGCCAGCCTTCCGTGCAAAGGCACAGGTTGTCTCAAATTCTTCCTGCGTCTCCTGTGGAAAACCGACGATAATGTCTGTCGTGACTGCCGGATGTTCAAAATATTTTCTTAATATCCGGAGTTTTTCCAGATATTCCTCCGTTGTATAATGACGGTTCATCCGACGCAGTGTTGCATCACAGCCGCTCTGCAGGGACAGATGAAAATGCGGACACACCTCCGGAATCTCCGCCAGCTTCCCGGCAAACTCCTCGGTAATGATCCTCGGTTCCAGGGAACCAAGACGTATCCGTTCGATCCCATCCACCCGGCTGATCTGTCTGATCAGCTGCAGTAACGGTTCTCCCTGCTGCTGTAAAAAGGTGTTTGCATCAATCTTTTCGTTCCTCCAGTCTACTCCATAGGAAGACAGATGGATTCCGGTCAGTACCACTTCCTGCACTCCCTGTCCTGCCAGACGCTCTGCCTCTGCCACTACCTCCTGCGGTGCCCGGCTGGTTAAAGGACCACGTACGTAAGGAATGATGCAGTAGGTACAATACTGATTGCACCCATTCTGCACCTTGATATAAGCGCGTGTATGTTCTTCTGCCCTGGCAGCTCCTGAGATGTGTTCTCCGGCAGACGATGTTTCCTGTGACACCTGCAGTCCCTTTTTTCGGACAGCTTCTTCGATCACTTCCACCATCGTATCCTTGTCTGCATTAGATAAAAATATGTCTACACTGTCATCCACTTCGCCACGCTGCCTGGCCGAATCCACGTAACAGCCTGCTGCCACAACGATCGCATTTTCATTCATGCGTCTGGCACGATGCAGCATTTTCCGCGACTTGCGATCTGCAATATTGGTAACCGTGCAGGTATTGATAATATATACATCCGCTGCTTCCTGAAAGGAAACAACCAGATGCCCTGCCTGTTCCATCTGCAGCTTCATCTTTTCTGTTTCATAAGAATTTACTTTGCATCCTAATGTTAAAAAAGCAACCTTCATGTAAAATCCTTTCCATTTTGATGTAAAATTTTTATGATTTTTTTTACTAATTCTCAAATATAGCATTCCTAACCTATTTTTTCAGGTATTTTTTGGCAACATTGTATATTGACTTTTTTCACTCTTCTGTCTAGTATAAAGAAGAAAAAAAATCATTGGGGAGGTAACAAGATTATGAAAACAGTAAAAATTTCCTTAAATTCAATTGACAAAGTAAAAGCATTCGTGAACGATGTTACTAAATTCAGTACAGACTTTGATTTAGTATCCGGAAGATATGTGATTGATGCAAAATCTATTATGGGTATTTTCAGTTTAGATTTATCAAAGCCGATCGACTTAAACATCCATGATGATGATAACATTGATGACATCATGAAGACTTTAGCTCCATACATCGTCGAGTAATCTTTTCATTTTGTCACTGTCATCAGGGTTTTCTGATGACGCGTTTCAAAAAGAAGCTTACGTTATCCGGACAGCATATGTTGTCCGGTAACATATAGAGACTGTCGCACGAAGCATCTGCTTTGCACATCAGTCTCTTTTCTTTTTATTTATTCCTCGCAGCGAGCCTTTCCGGCTTTACTGCGGGGATTTTTTATTTTTCGTCGATTTCAATGATCTCTATCGTATCCAGTGCTTCCTGCACCATGTCATCGATCTTCTCCTGCAGCTTTTCTTCGGAACGATGTACCATATTCAGATTGGGCTTGGTAACAGGATGCTTTGCTACAAAGATCGTACAGCAGTCCTCATATGGCAGGATCGACGTCTCATATGTGTTGATCTTTTCAGATAATTCCACAATATCCTGCTTGTCAAATCCGATCAGCGGACGATATACCGGCATCGTGCACACTTCATTGGTCGCTGCCAGGCTCTGCATCGTCTGACTTGCCACCTGTCCGATACTCTCACCTGTGATCAGCCCCAGACAGTCATTTTTCTCTGCCAGCATCTGTGCGATCCGCATCATGTAACGACGCATAATGATCGTCAGTTCCTCATGCGGACACTGCTCATAGATATACATCTGAATATCCGTAAAATTGACAACGTGCAGACGGATTGGTCCGGAATACCGGGATACAAGTTTTGCCAGATCAACGACTTTCTGTTTGGCGCGTTCGCTGGTATATGGCGGTGCATGGAAATAAACTGCAT
>CAUCOL010000138.1 GCA_958444395.1 uncultured Lachnospiraceae bacterium | reverse complement strand
CAGAGAATACGTGCCCGGCTTGGTAGCCCAGCCCGCCGAACAGATCAGAGCCTTTACCGGCTGATATTCGCCATTGGCATCTGTCTTGTAGATGGTCACACAGCTTGCCTGTTTATTGACCTTGATCAGATATGTTCCGGCTGCCTTGCCGGTGCCCGGGAAAAGTCCCACACACAGAGAAAAGATCAGTACGGCAGAACATATTGTTTTCCATAAAACACTCTTTTTACTGCTATTTTGTTTCATTTGCTCCTCTTTTCTGCACACCCTGTTGTAGTTGGTTCTGTGTCCGATGTGCAGGACGCAGACACCCGTCAGACCTCTGACGTGTTACCGATTATTCCGTCATATTCTTATAGATACGTGCTACCTTATCAACCGGTCCTTTGGCAACCAGGTGACCGCCATCTAATATGATTGCTTTATCACAGAGACGCTGTACCTGTTCCAGCGAATGGGAAACGAAAAGTACCGTTACTCCTTTATCAAACATATCCAGGATCTTCTTCTCACTCTTCCGGCGAAATTTCTTATCACCGACAGAAAGTACCTCATCCAGGATCAGAATATCCGGCTCTACGACTGTAGCAATCGAAAAGCCCAGTCGGGATTTCATACCGGAGGAATAATTCTTGATCGGAACATCAATAAATTCACCCAGACCGGAGAAGTCTACGATCTCATCAAACTTCTCATCCAGAAAATCCTTTGAAAATCCCAGTACAGAACCATACAGATAGATATTTTCTCTTCCTGTATATTCTGCACTAAATCCAGCTCCCAGCTCCAGCAAAGGTGCCAGCTTTCCTCTTGTTTCAATCGTACCGGTCGTTGGCTTAAGTACACCGGAAACAATCTTTAATAAGGTACTCTTGCCGGAACCGTTCAATCCCAGAACGCCCAGCCGCTCTCCTTTTTTTACTTCAAAATTTATATCTCTCAATGCCCAGAACTCATTGAATCGTAAGTCACGCTTAATAAACTTGATCACGTATTCTTTCAGGTTATCGACACGTTCCTGGCTCAGATTAAACCGCATACCGATATTTTTGGCTTTAATCGCAACATTTTCTTTCATATCGTGTTGGCCACTCCTTTCCTATACATACAGGATAAACTTATCCTGATTCTTATAAAACATCACGGCACCAACCACCAGCAGGAATACCGACAGGATGGAGGATGTCCAGAAATAATGCATATTCATCGGAAGTCCATATAATACGGAATTTCGGAAATTTGCAATACACATATAGACCGGATTCAGATTGAATACCCAGCCGTTTCCTCCATTGATAATGCGGTCTACCGGATAGAAGATAGCAGATGCATACATGATCAGCATCGTAAATACCGTCCAGATGTACTCCACATCACGGAAAAATACACTCATAGTTGCCAGGATCAAACTGGTTCCCAGTGCCATCACAAACAGGATCACCAGAGGAACCCATGCCTCCAGAAGATAGATCGTAGGCTCTACCTTCAATACAATGCTCACACCGATCAAAACGATCAGGGAGATCAAAAAAGTAACAAAGTTGGAAAGAACCGATGAAAATACATAGATATACTTTGGCACATAGACCTTTTTGATCATCGATGCATTTCCACTGATTGATTTCAGTCCTGACTTGGTAGCAGACGAAAAATAAGAGAATAATAATCGTCCTGTCAGTACATACACGGGGAACTGCTTCGTTCCCTTGTTGAAAAAAGAACCAAATACTACGGTCAATACGATCATCTGCAGAAGCGGTTCGACTAATGTCCATAAAATACCAAGATATGAACGGCGGTACTTCAGCTTGATGTTCTTTTTAACCAGCTCAATCAGAAGGTTCTTATACTTTGCAAAGTTCTTCAGATGCTGTTTTAACTTTCCCATACTTTAACCATGCCTTTCTCATAGTTGCACAATCCTGTCAGTTACACCGTATCTTCTCGACATATCTCGCATCACGCTTCCTGTCATTCTTTGAAGATATGGTAATAATTGCCCATACTTTCGGACAATAACCTCATTATTATAACATAACCCATCTAAAAGTCAATTTTCGGATTGAAGAAACTGCGAAAATGCTTTATAATAACAGGTAAAGCTATGTATGTAAAAGAAAGGTCTGGTTATAACTATGGATTATATCAACCGTGCGGACGGAATCTCACAAAAATACGATGCTTCTTTGGATTATGGCATCACGATGTATGACCGTCTTCCCTACCAGAGAGACTCCGATGTATGCAACGACAGTACCCGTGCCCTCTTTAGCGGACACGTTATAAAATACTACTTATGTAATAACACTGAAACTGCCTTTGCAGTCGATAATCAGGACGATAAGATCGAACAGATCCTGCAGAAGGTGCAGCAGGAGGAACAGGCACGCCTTGCTTCAATCACCTCCCATCAGGAAACAGACAGCCTGGAGGCTTCGACAGATACGATCAGCGACGAACAGGTTCAGACATTACTGGAGGATCCCGGAGATACCGCAGAAACCGCTCCGGAGAATACCACAGAGGACGCAGAAGCTACGCCGATTCCGGAACCAATCAATCTGGATGATATCGAAGACTGGTAAATAACTGCAATTTCTTAATCCTATATAATCTAAATACGGCAGATCGCCTTATGAGCGTCTGCCGTATTTGTATACTCTGTCACTCTCCCATACCCTCAGAAAAGCAACTATTTTTTAAAGATATTCTTTTTTCCTTTTCTCTTATGTTTATCATCGCCCGGATCGTTCCGGTCTCCGTACATCGCCGTTTCAAACTGACGCAGCAGCTCTTTCTGCTCGCTGTTCATCTTCGTCGGTACCTCTACCACTAATGTGACATAATGGTCACCACGAACCTGCTTATTTCGCAGAGAAGGGACACCCTTATTTCTCAGGCGTACTCTCGTATTTGTCTGTGTTCCCGGCTTTACAGTATATTCTACTTCTCCATCGACGGTCTTGATCCGTACATCGCCGCCCAATGCAGCTGTTGTAAATGGGATCGGCGCACTGGATTCAATATCCATGCCTCTTCTCTGGAAAATAGGATGCGAACTGATCACAACCTCTACCAGAAGATCCCCTCTTGGACCGCCATTAATACCAGGCTCTCCCTTATCACGGATGCGTACACACTGACCATTGTCAATACCGGCAGGAATCGTAACAGATATCTTCTTACGACTGCTCTTATAGCCGCTTCCACCACAATCCGGACAACGCTCCTTAATGATCTTACCGGTACCACGACAATCCGGACAGGTCTGCACATTCTGTACCATGCCAAACAGGGACTGCTGTGAGAATACCACCTGCCCTTTACCACCGCACTTGCTGCAGGTCTGAGGGGTTGTTCCTGCCTTCGCTCCGGAACCATGACAGGATTTACACTCTTCCTTCAGTGTCAGCTCAATCTCTTTATCGACGCCAAAGCAAGCCTCTTCAAATGTAATACGGACAGATACACGGACATTCTGCCCCTTCATCGGACCGTTGTTCCGGGAACGGGAACGGCCGCCACCGAAGAAATCGCCGAACAGGTCGCCAAAGATATCTCCCATATCCATTCCGCCAAAATCAAAGCCACCGGCTCCACCGCCTGCACCCTGATCAAATGCGGCATGACCAAACTGATCATACTGACGACGCTTTTCCGGATCACTTAAGACACCATATGCTTCGGACGCCTCTTTAAATTTTGCTTCTGCTTCCTTATCTCCCGGATTCATATCCGGATGGTACTTTTTGGCCAGTTTTCGATATGCGGATTTCAGCTCGGAGTCCGATGCATTACGGTCTACTCCAAGCACTTCATAATAATCTCTCTTATCTGCCATTATCTTCAAACCTTTCTACAAACAGAGGCAGGCCACCCTGTGACCGGTGACCCGCTTCCCATTCTTTTTATTGATTATACCTCGCGGTAATCTCCATCTACTACATCATCTGCTCCACCGGCATTGCCAGCTCCCATGTCAGGGCCTGCACCAGCACCCATATCAGGACCAGCGGCACCGTTTGCCTGTGCCTGCTGTTCATACATCTTTGTAAATACAGCCTGTGCACTTTCCATCAGTTTTTCTTTACCGGCCTTCAGTTCATCTACATCGGCATCTGATAAATCTTCCGGATTTGTTCTCTCAACAACTGCTTTCAGATTGTTGATCTCATTCTGTACTTTTTCTTTCTCAGCCGCATCTACTTTATCGCCGACCTCATCCAATGCTTTCTGTGTCTGGAATACCATAGCATCTGCATCGTTACGTGCGTCGATACCATCTTTCCGCTTCTTATCCTGTGCCTCGAACTCAGCAGCTTCTTTGACTGCCTTATCGATCTCATCATCGGACATGTTTGAACCGGCTGTGATCGTAATATGCTGCTCTTTTCCTGTACCCAGGTCTTTTGCAGATACATTTACGATACCGTTTGCATCAATATCAAATGTAACTTCGATCTGTGGAACACCTCTTCTTGCAGGAGGGATACCATCCAGTCTGAACTGGCCAAGTGATTTGTTGTCCTTTGCAAACTGACGCTCACCCTGTAATACATTGATATCTACTGCGCTCTGGTTATCAGCAGCTGTTGAGAAGATCTGACTCTTCTTTGTAGGGATCGTTGTATTTCTCTCGATCAGTTTGGTAGCGATGCCACCCATTGTCTCAATAGACAGGGAAAGTGGCGTTACATCCAGAAGAAGGATGTCACCGGCACCGGCATCACCGGCAAGTTTACCACCCTGTACGGAAGCACCAAGTGCAACACACTCATCCGGGTTCAGGGACTTGCTAGGCTCATGTCCTGTCAGCTGCTGTACCTTATCCTGTACAGCCGGGATACGTGTAGAACCACCAACCAGGAGAACTTTACTAAGTTCAGAAGCTGTCATACCGGCATCACGCAATGCGTTAGATACAGGGGTTGCTGTTCTTTCTACCAGATCACTTGTTAATTCATCAAATTTTGCTCTTGACAGATTCATATCGAAATGTTTCGGACCCTCTGCTGTTGCTGTGATGAATGGCAGGTTAATGTTTGTAGTTGTTGCAGAAGAAAGCTCCTTCTTTGCTTTCTCAGCAGCTTCTTTTAATCTCTGAAGTGCCATCTTATCTGTCGAAAGGTCGATACCCTCTGTCTTCTTGAACTCATCGATCATATACTGTGTGATCTTCGCATCGAAGTCATCACCACCCAGATGGTTATCACCGGATGTTGCAAGTACTTCAATAACACCATCACCGATCTCGATGATAGATACATCAAATGTACCACCACCTAAATCATATACCATGATCTTCTGCTCTTTCTCATTATCCAGACCATATGCCAGTGCAGCAGCTGTTGGCTCGTTGATGATACGTTTTACATCAAGACCTGCAATCTTACCGGCATCCTTTGTAGCCTGACGCTGTGCATCATTGAAGTATGCAGGTACTGTGATAACAGCCTCTGTTACTTTCTCACCCAGATAGCTCTCTGCATCTGCTTTTAATTTCTGCAGGATCATTGCTGAAATCTCCTGTGGAGAATATTTTTTATCATCAATGGCTACACGATAGTCTGTACCCATATGTCTTTTAATAGAAGAGATTGTC
>CAUCOL010000137.1 GCA_958444395.1 uncultured Lachnospiraceae bacterium | reverse complement strand
CTGCATCAGTCCACCGATCCCGAACCATTCTACGGAAGCTGTCAGGATCACGCCGTCCGCCTCCTTTAAGGTCTTGGGAAGAATAGAGATTCCACGTTTATCTTCATACAGATTATAGCGTTTCACTTCTACATTTAATTCCTGAAGTACCTGCGTCAGTTTGTTCATAACATAGATGGAAGGATCTTCGATCAGTCCCCGCCCACCATAGTATATATTTACTCGTAACATAGATTTACACCTTTCTTTTTATGGAATAGGAAATTGCCCATAACATGGAGCGAAGCCAATGAACCCTAGTGCAGGCGGCGTTCTTTCCTGTGCCGGATGAAACAGAAGAGGGCAGCCACAAGCATTCCTCCAATGAATCCGCCGATATGGGCGGCGTTATCCACATCCTGGCTGGTCAGACCGCTGTACAGACTGAGGGCTGCCATGAGAAGAATCTGCCGCACATCCAGCGCCTGTCCTTTTCCATGTGAGACAAGCACCAGAACCAGCAGACCACCCATCAGTCCGAAAATCGCCCCGGATGCACCGACGGATGCGACCGTATTATTCTGCATCATATTATAAACCATCGACGTACAGCCTGCAAGAATACCGGATGAAAAATACAGCGTCAGGAAGGCACCGCTGCGAAGCTGTTGTTCCAGATAACGTCCCAGCATAAACAGAACCAGCATATTATTAAAGATATGATCCAGTCCGCTATGGAGGAAGATAGAAGTGATCAGGCGGTAATATTGATGCTGGTGTATCACCTCCTGCCAGGAGAGTCCTCCCAATGCAGACCAGTCTACTGCCCAGAAGAAATCGGTGACAAGAAATACCAGTACATTGATGATAACAAGGAGCAGACTGCAGATTGGAAAGCGGTTTTGTGCGAAAGCAGAGGTTGTCCGTCTGCGTGTGGCTGCTGTACCGGCAGGGGCAGCGTCTGTGCCCGGAGCTTTGGCGTTCTGCTGCGACATAAGATCTTCCAATGCACGGCGAACCGGCTGGAAGAACGGATGCCAGTTTTCATAGACATAGAGCTGTCCGGAATCCGGGACAGCGACCCAGTAATTTTCACCGTCCCGAAAAAGGGACTGGGACTGACCGGGCTGCTGCAGCAGGATATACAGAAAATAATTAGTATGACAGTTCTGTCCGGTCAGATAGTCACGAATCTGTTCAGAGATATGGAGCAGTCCATTCCGATTTAAGAAAGGGGGCTGCTGTTGATCCACCACCAGGATGTTATAGCTGATATCACCCTGGCGGCACAGATAAAAGCCGATATAGGAGATATTTAAAGGGATACGTTCATATCCAAGTCCGGATAAGATGGGTTCAAGTAGTTCTTGGTTCATAGGGATATCCTTACCTTTCAAAAATAAAGCAGCGGTAATATGCTGCATCGGTCAATATATTACTTCAAAAATAAAGCATCGGTGATGTGCTGCACACGTCAATAGTTAATAATATAAGAAACAGTATAAAAAAAGGATCGGAAAAGGTCAACCATAGGAGTACATGTCGGCAGACAGGGAAGAAAAAAATCTGCTGTCGAAGAACAGGAAAATATGACGTCCAAAGCAGTCTTTTATGGCGGGTGGGAAGAAGGTATCATTATAGGCAGTGATAGTAAGTACCTGTTGACTGACCGGGGATAAGACAGAGCGGAGCAAGACTCTAAGCTCCCGGTACATTATGCAAAGAGGCAGAAATGGAGATTCTTATGAAGACATTGTTAGAAAACTATGATGTATTTTATTTTTTGGGTGCGATGACACTGGTATCTTTTCTGATGAAGATCATCGGAGCGGCCATGTACAAAAAACTGATCCGGGATTCCAGTCAGATGGGTACGACGAAAAATAAATGGATGAAAGCGATGATGGCAAAATTTGAAGCATATTATAAATTGCAGATCAGCGTACATAATGTAGAGAACTTTGTAGACCGCTATCTGTATCATTATCATTTTCTGGGCCTGTCTCTGCAGACCTGGGAGTGTATCGGTTTTTATACAACAGCGGCGACGATCGGGTTTGCCTCACTTTTTTCACTGGCAGCCGGATATTATAAGCTGCCGCAGGAATGGTTTCTGGTGATGGGCTTTGTCGTGGTAGCATTGCTTTTTTTGCAGGGGGTTACGGAGTGGATGTTAAATGGCAGACAATATCGCAAGCTCTTTCGCGTCCAGCTGATCGACTATATGGAAAATACGATGCGTGCCAGGCTGGAAAATGAATACTTTCATCAGGAGGCTGCAAAACAGTATCAGATGGAATATTTTCAGGAAGCGGAGACACAGGAATTACAAGAAACGGATGTGGTAAAAGGCAGAGAAGAAAAAGAGAGCAAAATGCAGCCGCAGAAGGACAAAAGCATGCAGCTGCAGAAGGACAATAAAAAGCAGCCGGTCACAGGAGGGGTGGCGTGGAATGGCAGAGAAGTAAAAGAACTGCTGGCAAGTCTTCTGGAGGAGGTTCAGCTGAATCAGGAACTCTATAAGAAACAGCAGGCATTGACAGGAAGTTCGGAAGCGGAGCGTGCCCAGTTGTTTGAAGAAGTATTAAAGGAATATATGTAGTTATATGGCAGGAGGAAGATCATGGAAAAAAATTATATGATTTCAGATGCATCTAAACTTGTAGAGGTTGAAAATCACGTATTGCGCTATTGGGAAGAGGAGCTGGAACTGAAGATTCCGAGAAATGAGATGGGGCATCGGTACTATCGGGAATCTGATATACAGAAGCTGCGCAGGATCAAAGAGTTGAAAGAACAGGGCTTTCAGCTCAAGGCGATCAAGAAAGTGCTGCCGGATCTGGGAAAACTGGATCAGCTGGATCCGATGGCGTTATATAAGCTGCGGGAGGAATTAAATGCGCAGGTTGCCAGGGAGGCAGCCGGCGGCCTGGTGGAAAAAAACGTCACGCATAGTAAAGGGGCTGTAATACCGCTGCATCAGAATTATCCGAAGAAAGAGGACACGCCGACGGATCGTCTGCAGCAATTTGAAATAATGCTCCGTCAGATGATTTATGGGATCATGCAGGAAATGAGCCGTGAGTCAGAAGAAAGGATCTGTAATGAGGTGACGACACGGCTGCAGAAAGAGATGAATTATCTGCTGATGCGTAAAGAGGAACTGCATGAAAAACAGGTTGCGCTTCTTCATCAGATATTGAATCAGATCCAGTCGGAAGGACTGGATGGGGCAAAGAAGAGCTTGACGTCTGGAAAAGAAACCTCTGCCGGGGCAGACGCAGAGGCAGCAGCCACGGAGGAGACGGTAGGGGAATATAAACACAGACGCCGGGTACGAAGAAAAAAGAAGAAACTATTTGCGAAGTCAGAGTGACAATGGTATAGTAATAGAAGTGCAGAAGGGAAAGAGACCGGATCGTAAAGGGTACTTTTGGGCTTCTTGTCATTCTGTGGTTACATAAAATTTAAGTTTAAGTTGTATATGGAGGATAAAAATGGGCAAATTTACATTTGAAAAATGTGGAGACATTGAAGGTCTCTATCTGATTCAGCCATCTGTATTTGGAGATAACAGAGGTTATTTTATGGAAACATATAATTATGAGGAGTTCAAGGAGGCAGGACTTGATATGGAGTTCGTACAGGACAACCAGTCCAGTTCGACGAAGGGAGTACTCCGTGGACTGCATTTTCAGAGAAATCATACACAGGGCAAGCTGGTGCGCGTGCTGAGCGGTGAAGTTTTTGATGTGGCAGTCGATATCCGTAAAGGATCTAAGACATTTGGCAAATGGTTTGGCGTAACACTGACAGCTGAGAAGAAAAATATGTTCTATATCCCGGAAGGCTTTGCACATGGATTCTACGTTATTTCTGATACGGCTGAATTTGCATATAAATGTACAGATTTTTATGATCCAAGTTCAGAAGCAGGTATTATGTGGAACGATCCGACACTTGCGATCGACTGGCCGATTCCGGCAGATGTGACACCGAATATTTCAGAGAAGGATGGCAAGCACCCACAGTTTTCTGAGGAAGTAGCTCTGTAAGAGATAAAAAAGAATCTGCACCGGATCTATGGTGACAGAGAAATAGTAAAGAAAAGCAGCGGATCTGTCTACAACAGAGCCGCTGTTTTTGTCTTTTTTTATGAAAAATGATTTGTTGAAGAGGTCTTCTTTTTTGGATTTTTTACAATGATCTTGCATTGAACGCTCATGCCATTCTGGATGGTCGCTGTCAGCGTCGTGATCCCGGCGGAGATCCCGGATACTCGTCCCTTTTTATTGACTGTGGCGATCTCCGGATTTGCGATCGTATAGACAGGGCGTTCGGAGGTGATGCTTGGACGGATCACCAGCTTTGGCTTCACGGTCTTATTGACCACGGTTTTATATACTTTTTTCTTAAAGCTGATACTGGCAGCTTTGGGGGATACTGTTACGTCACAGCGAAAACGTGCCAGCGGCTTTGTAAAGAACAATGCATTTTTCTTTTTGACCTTTATGGTGACCGTTGTTTCACCGACAGAGACACCTGTCAGTGAGCAGCTGCCGTTTCCGGCATTCGTGATCGATACGATATCGGTATCCTCACATTTAAAAGAAACCTCTTCATCCGATATGCCATCCACGGTCAGAGTTCCGGTATTGGATACCAGCAGATCCATGTCCGTCGTGTTCAGTGTGTAGCTGCCCTTAGGACCTGATTTGGAAATACTCTGACTGTATGAACGTGCCCGGGCGGGCTGCACCATACAGGTGGGGAGTATAATCATACAAAGAACGAGGGCAATCCACCGCATCCTTGTCGTACGTATTGGTTTTAACTTCATAGTTCTTCCTCTTTTCTGATAGTGTACAAGTGTGATACAATAACGGAAGCATCCGGGAATTATCCCATGCGATACAATAACTTATATTGATTAAACGTACTATACCATACCGAAATGGCAAAAGCGTGTCAAATTAATAGAATTGCCATAATTTTTACTTATTTTTGATTTAACCTGTAGGCGAAGACAAAAGTGGTCATAGAACTTAGCAGATACAGAGACTTGCATCCGTGAAGTTCTATGGTGAACGCACTTGCAATATAAGAAATGCGAAGTGCCTGCCTTTACATTAGCTGGATATCAAAAGATACATACGGGAGGAGAAAAATATGCAGTATATATTAATAGCAGATGATAATAAGGATATAACGGATATTTTGTCCGTCTATGTAAAAAAAGAAGGCTATGAACCATTGATCGCAGCAGACGGACTGGAGACAGAGCGTAAATTTGAAGAATATCAGCCGGCAGCGATCCTGCTGGATGTCATGATGCCGTTAAAGGATGGATATGAGGTATGCCGGACACTGCGCAGCAAATCCAGTGTTCCGATCATTCTGATCACAGCGCGCGGAGAAGATTACGACAAGATTATGGGGCTGGATATCGGAGCGGATGATTATATCGTCAAACCATTTAGTCCCAGTGAGGTCATGGCAAGGCTGCGTGCCGTTCTTCGCCGGATGAACCGGAGTGAAGCCGAGGCAGATAACGGACAGGTGCTGCGGCTGAGCAATATCAGCATCAATCTGGAAGAATATACCTTTGCTGTCGATGGAAAGAAGATTCCACTGACA
>CAUCOL010000136.1 GCA_958444395.1 uncultured Lachnospiraceae bacterium | reverse complement strand
CCCCACTACTACCACAACAGCGATCACTACGATCAATATCACTCCGCCGATCAATGCGCCCATATTCACACAACCTTTCCATGATAAAATAAAATATATTATAACAATTTCAAATCCCACTCATACATAAGTATACTCATTATAAACAATCTGTCATACAAAGTAAAGAGGCTGTTTACGTGTGTAAACAGCCTCTTGTATGTAAAATATATTTCTTATAAAGATTAGTTGTTGATCAGCTTATCTTCACCATTCCAGCTATACAGCTTACGGATCTGCTCACCAACCTTCTCAGATGGATGCTCAGAAGCAAGTTTTCTAAGAGCTTTGAAATGAGCCTGTCCACCTGCAGAAGACATATCCAGTAAGAAGTCTTTTGCAAATGTACCATCCTGAATGTCAGAAAGGATCTGCTTCATAGCTTTCTTTGTATCCTCTGTAACAATCTTAGGACCTGTGATGTAATCACCATACTCTGCTGTGTTAGAGATAGAATATCTCATTCCTGCGAAACCACTCTGGTAGATCAGATCTACGATCAGCTTCATCTCATGGATACACTCGAAGTATGCATTTCTTGGATCATAACCAGCTTCGCATAATGTTTCAAAACCTGCCTGCATTAATGCACATACACCACCACAAAGTACAGCCTGCTCACCGAAGAGGTCAGTCTCTGTCTCTGTACGGAATGTTGTCTCTAACAGACCAGCTCTTGCTCCACCGATACCAAGACCATATGCAAGTGCTAATTCCTGTGCTTTACCTGTAGCATCCTGATATACAGCTACCAGACAAGGAGTACCCTTACCAGCCTGATATTCACTTCTTACTGTATGACCCGGAGCCTTAGGTGCGATCATTGTTACATCTACATCCTTTGGTGGGATGATCTGGTTGAAATGAATTGCGAAACCATGAGCGAACATTAACATGTTTCCTGCTTCAAGGTTTGGCTCAATGTCTTTCTTGTACATTGCAGCCTGTTTCTCATCGTTGATAAGAATCATGATAATGTCTGCCTGCTTTGCAGCTTCTGCTGCTGTATACACCTTAAATCCCTGCTTTTCAGCCTTTGCCCAAGACTTAGAACCCTCATAAAGACCAATGATAACATTGCATCCGGACTCCTTTAAGTTCAGAGCATGTGCATGACCCTGACTACCATATCCGATAATAGCGATAGTCTTGCCATCCAATAAGGATAAATTACAATCGTCCTGATAAAAAATCTTTGCTTCTGCCATTTTTTATTCCTCCTGTAAAATGTGTTTAATATATGTAAAGCGCAAGTCTTGTATGACTCACTGATACTCTCTGTTGTCTCAGTGTTCTGCCATGCAAGTAATGGCGTTTCACTTACCTGTAATAAGCAACTGCCTATTCTTCAAAGGAAGTCGTCTGACCACCCCGGCTCAGCCCGGCGATACCGGTACGAACCATTTCTTTGATCTCATAGCCATCCAACAGCTTGATAAATGCATTGATCTTTGACTGATTTCCTGTCATCTCGATCATCATGGAATCCTGCTCCACATCGACGATGCTGGCACGGAAAATATCTACGACAGATACAAGTGCCGGTCTCTCCTCCGGTGTCACACCTACCGTGATCAGAACAAGTTCACGACAGACGGCATGACCATCGACAAGTTCACGCACTTCCCTGACATCCTCCAGCTTGACAAGCTGTTTCTCAATCTGTTCGAGGATCAGATCATCTCCTCTGGCAACCACCGTCATTCTCGAAAAACGGGAATCCTCCATCTCGCCGACTGTCAGACTATCTATATTATAACCACGTCTGCTGAACAATCCGGCAACGCGGCTCAATGCACCTGATGTATTATCCACCAGAATAGATAACACTTTTTTCTTCATTACAAATCCTCCAATCTTCCACCCATACCGTTATTTCTGCGTCTTTACCGCTTTTCTCAACGCTGTATTTGATTGTAGCAATATGGATTGCGTTTGTCAAGAAAACAAGACCCTTTTTTCATGATAATATGTAATTTCATTCATTTTAAAATTGAATAATTTTCACCTGTTATAAAATGCCGACAGAACCGCTTCAAACCGCCAAAGCAGCTTCGTTGTACTTCCCTGTTTATAAAAGATGGAACTAGGAATTCTAAAATAAGAATGAATTATACTGTTTCATGATTGACATAATAGGTTTAACGGTGTTATCATACATAGTATCAAAAACTACATGAGTTTGATTTTTTTACTGTTTAATTTTATTTTACACACAATGTACATAATATAAATTGGAGGTTTTCTTATGTCTTACTATATTCTTTGTGACAGCTGTACCGATTTTACAAAACAGCTCCGTCAGGATGACCATTACAAATTAGTCCCTCTGACACTGCATATCGGAGATTACGATATAGTCGATGATGCTTCCTTTGATCAGAAGGACTTTTTAAAACGCGTGGCAGAATATCCTGAATGTCCAAAGTCTTCCTGTCCTTCCCCGGAAAGCTATATTGAATATTTTGATCAGGCAGATGAAATATATATCGTTACCCTTTCCTCCCACCTGAGTGGTTCTTATAACAGTGCATGCCTTGCACAGAATATGTATGCGGAGAAGCACCCGGAGAAAAAGATTCATGTATTCGATTCCCATACTGCTTCTGTCGGACAGACATTAATTGCAATGAAGATCAATGCGTTTGCTGCCCAGGGACTTCCTTTCGAGAAAGTCATCGAACAGACTGACGCATTTATCGCATCCCAGGGTACCAAATTTGTATTAGAGACATTAGAGAATCTTCGTAAGAACGGCCGTCTTTCCAATTTAACTGCAGCGATTGCCAACGCATTAAATATCAAACCGGTTATGACAGGTATTTCCGGACAGATCGACAAACTGACCCAGGCGCGCGGCATGAAGAAAGCAATCCAGAAGATGGCAGATGCTGTTGCAGCAGATGCCGTCGATCCACAGGACCGCATCTTAGGGATCGCACACTGTAATAATTCTGAACGTGCCGAATACACAAAGGAAGAGATCTTAAAACGTGTTCCATTTAAGGATGTTTATATTACAGATACCGCCGGCATCAGTTCCTTATACGCAGCGGATGGTGGTATTGTCGTCAGCTACTGATCTTCATCCGATGCTTTTTATACCGAATTAAACACAACAGCCCATCTATATGGTCATACATTGATTTATATCTCTGTGTATGATCGCATAGATGGGCTTACTGTTTTATTCCGGTATTTTCCGCATTTCTCTTATTTTCTGCAAAAATAACGGTTTCTGTCCATATATAAAACTTCTTTTGCTATAGTTATAATTAATCACATCCAGCACGTCATCCTCTGTCTGCAAAATGCAGTCATTCACGTCTACATAGACTCTTTTTCTTTCCAGATCGTCTACACGGAATATACTGTCACAGATGCAGATTTCTTTTTCTGCGAAGAGATTCTGTGCATCACTGTCTATCCATTCAATCTGATACCCCAGTTCCGATGCGATACGACAGATTCGTTCTGCCGTCTCCGGATATTCCTTTCTGTTGATACAGATCGTCTTTGTGTCCCGGAATAATCTCTCCCAGGGCTCTGGGCGGAAATCCAATGGAAAGATCCTGTTTTCTCCTGCCTTTCCGGTGATATTATGGATTGCATCATCATAGGCCAGCATGATCGTCTCCACCTTATGATGCTCGCCTTTATGCAGTCCCTCATATACTTCTTGAAAAACCGATTCTAAAAAGGTTTCTGCCATCCTGTCCCATTCTGATTCCGGTGTATATTTGATAAAAAAGCGGATCCAGTTTCTCCAGGCATAGTAGGTTGGAAATGTATTAACTGCTTCTTTTTTGGCACCCATTGCATGCAGTACAACCGCATTACCCACGGATGCCACCTTATAACCTGCCTGATTACACCGGTAGCACCACTCGGTATCATCCCAGTACAGGAAATTTTCTTCCGGCATGATCCCGATCCGGTCTACAATACTGCGGCGTACCATCAGCGCACAGGCTGCTACACCGTCCGTAAAAAGGTACTCCGGCATCGAGCCATCTTCATACGCATTGTAATAATTCACTTCCGTACAGAAGTTTTCAAAATCAATCTTCTGTCCAAATTGTTGGACATAGTCTGGTGCTTCCATATGATAAACCTTAGCACCTGCCATACCGGCTTCCGGATGTTCTTCCAGAAACTGATACAGATTTCCGATCGCATTTTCATCCATCAGCACATCATTATCAACACACATCAGATAAGGATAGCCCTTCTCATATACGATCCTGAGTCCTGTATTAAAGCCGCCGGATCCCCCCAGATTCTCCTGATTGCAGATCAGCGTGACCTGCTCCGGGTATGTCTCCCGGATTGCTTCCCCGGAACCATCCTGTGAGCCATTGTCAACCACATACAGATCAAAGTCCTGAAAACGGGACTCCAGCACACTCTGAATGCAGTCCAGTACATATTGTTTTTTATTATAATTGCATATTACAATGCCTATTTTCTTCATGGATACCTCTCTTAGACTGTGCCATCTGTAAATACTTTTAATTTACCGGCAGTATATGCCTTATCTTTCAACAGACGATAATATAAATATCCTTTTTTATATTTGATCTGAACAAGCTGATAATCTCCGCTCGGATACTTCTCTGTTACTTTCCAGATTAGCTTTGCTTCACCGGCATCCAGGTCAAACAGGTACAGTCCGTTATATGCAATAAAGTAATAATGTGTCGCATTAAACTGCACCAGTGTATTTCCTGTTACATTCCAAAGACACTCTTTCGCACCATTTGCCAGCTTCTTTCTGCCGTAGATCCCGTTTTTCGTCATATAGATCCACTGACCGTCTTCATAATAAAAGCTGCTGGTAATACTCTTCCAGTATTTTTTATCATATTTTGTATCTGTGGCAAGCGTCGTATCAAAGCCATAATGTCCCGTCTTTTTGAAACGGTCTGAACTGCACAGAAAGTTTTTGTGCTTTACGACTCCATACTGATCTTTATTCTTAACAGAATCTACCGGATCGTCCCATGTCACGTCCACATGATACCATTTTCCACCGATCTGAATCAGATTCCACATATGATTCATCTCGGTAGAGGTTACAAAACGAACCGGCACACCGATCTTTCCAAGAAGAATGGCATACGCCAGGGAATATCCCTGACAATTTGCTTTGTGATTGAGGAGTGCACCTACTTCGGTCAGACGGTTTGTATTCTTACTGTCCTCTGTATAAGTCGTATTACGGATCAGATAATCATGAAAGACCATAGCCTTCTCCAGCTTCGTCATCGAATCATCGACCTGGGTAAAAGCCTCTGCGACCGCCGCGTCCAGCTTCGTCCGTGTCTTTTTGATCTTCGACTTATTGACCGTTCCCTTTTTGGTCTTATAGGTATCTGTATACCCCAGACCAATCTTTACGATCTGATTCGTCGAACTGTTCCGGGATACTGTATAGCTGGTAGCCGCATAGAAAATATATGTTGTCTCATTGACGACTGCTCCCATCATTTCCTTCAGCTGATCATGCTCTGTCTTATAATTTAACTGGTACTGCGAAACATCCACCTCAGTCTGATAGGACTGATAGGCTTTGATCACGGCTGCCTTAGCACCGT